>CAZNLI010000025.1:0-25087 GCA_964574125.1 uncultured Methanoregula sp. | reverse complement strand
GAATCCTGCTCCACGCATAAACCAGACCTTCTCCCCCGGCATTTTTGAGAGAAGAACCGATCCGCTATCCCGTCTGCGAAATGCTTAAGTAAATGCCAGTCCTTTTATATTCGTACATTTGACCAGTCTCTGATTGGGACGATGAGGGTCGCACAACGCAATCCTGTGCAATCCGGTACCGGGAGTTGAACATCATGAACAGAGTGTTGAACAAAGACCTCGTTTCACCGGGGCCTTGCAAAAATCCGACCGTTGGACCTTTTTCTGATGTTTTTCATCCTGCATCCAGCATGCAGCACTATCATGGGAACAGACCGGGGAACACATTCTCCGCTATCACGTGCATAACCTGCGTCACTCTCATCCCCCAGTACGGGATTACGGAGGACTGATACGTTTGATCAACGACCTTATCGAGAAACGCAAGAAGATCCTTGCTGAATCCGAGCAGCATAAAAACAGGAGAAACGAGCTCAATACCGCCGCGAGCAAATCTGCACGTGAACGCAATGCCCTCAACAACCAGACCCGGGAATGCGTTGATGAAGCCCAGAAGAATAAGGATCTCCGGGACAAGTACAACCAGGAAGTCATCGAGCTCAAGGGCCAGCGCAACAAGTTCAATGACGACGCGAACGTGCTGTTCGAAGATATTGAAGCATTCAAAAAAGAGCACGGGAGTCCCAAGACCCGTGGCATAAAGGAAGTCCAGAAGCAGATCGAACACCTGGAAATGATGCAGCAGACCCAGGTCTTTTCTACCGAGAAGGAACGGGAGCTCATTGACAAGATCAAGCAGATGAAATCCCAGGTCAAGGAACAGGAAGCGGAGCTCGAGCAGAACAAGGAGATGCGCACCAAGATCAATGATGCACGGGACCTGCGAAAACAGGCGTCGGAACTCCATGCCAAAGTGACCGAGGTCGCCGAGCTTGCCCAGAAGCACCACGACATGATGGTTGAGTCCTACCGTAAGGCCGACAAGTCCCGGGAATCTGCCGATGCTGCGCACAAGAGTTTTGTCGAGGCGCAGGAGGCGGCTGACACCGAGCATAAGTACTTCATCGCCTGCCAGAAAGAACTCCGTGATTACGATAAGGTCATATCCGGGCTGCGCAAGAAGACAAAGAAGGTCAAAGTGACCAAGGAGCAGAAGGCGGTCAGGAAAGAGGCGGAGCACCTCTTCAAGAATTTCAGGGCCGGCGAGAAGCTCACAACCGACGATATCCTCCTTCTCCAGCGGTCAAAACTTATCTGATCCCTTTTTTTACGTCAGGAATTATTTAATAGATTTACGGCAAGTGTACATACTGACAATGGTCCAGGGCAAAACGCTAGTTCTCAGTATCGATCGTGACGACGATATTGGTTATAAAGCCCATATCGAGAGTCCCTGTGTCGGGCGAAACGATTGTTTAAAAGCTGCAAATTCTCTTGCGCTTGCCGATCCTGAAGATTCCGATGTGAATGCCATATTCCAGGCGGTCAGGATCTTTGACGATCTCACTGCAAAGGGAGAGGATACCGAAGTCGCCCTGATTGCAGGGAACCACCTCCACATGATCGAAGGCGACCGGAGGATTGCATCGGCTCTTGCCGACGTGGTTGCAAAAACCAGTGCTACCCAGTGTATCCTCGTTACCGACGGGGCTGAGGATGAGTTTGTAGTCCCGATTATCCAGTCCAGGATCCCGGTCAGCAGCATCCGCCGGGTCATCGTCAACCAGATGCCCAACCTTGAGGGGACCTATTACATTTTAAAGAAACTGCTCGATGATCCCAAGATCTCCCGGGTCGTGCTTGTCCCGCTCGGCCTTGCCATGCTCCTCTATGCCACGGCATACCTGCTCGGGTATCCTGGCACGGCAACGATCATCGTTGTCGGTGTGATTGGCAGTTACCTCCTTTACAAGGGCTTCGGGATCGATGAGATTGTGCATAACATTATCGATGCACTCCATACTTCTCTGTCCCGTGGCAGGCTCTCGTTTGTCATGTACAGCACTACAATCCTGCTTGTCCTCGTGGGATTTGTCATGGGTTTTGGCACCGTGCTCAAGTATTACTCGGAAGAGGAGAGTCTTGGGATCCTCACCTACCTGATGACATTTATTTACGGCTCTGTCGAATGGCTGATCATCGCCGGTCTCATTGTATCTGTCGGGATCATCATTGATGTCTACCTCAATGAACGCGAGCAGCTCAGCAAAGTGATTGTATTCCCCTTTTTTGTCATCGCGTTAGGCCTCATCCTCTATGGTGGGAGTGTCTACCTGATATCCGTCAACGGTATCCCGAATTTCCCCCTGACCCAGGTCGAGGCGGATGAATATATCCTGTACTCGCTCATATCCGGACTGCTCTCCGCTGTGATTGGTGTGATCGTTCAGTACGCCGTAACAAGGAAACTTGCCGAACAGAGGCAGCAGGAGATTATTGAAGTTCTCTGAAATTCCGGAAAATCGTAAGCCGGATAGTATCCGTCAAAACATCAACCATAAAACAGCTCCTTGGTTCACGTTCGGGTACGGAGTAACCATTCCTGCCCCCACCTTCAGAACGATCACAGGCTTCCATTCTTTATTAGGACCGATCTCCCACATCCAAGGATCTTTTACCTCCCTTGATTCACTGGAATTCCTTCACGTTTTCACGAGCGCTCTGACAGGAATGGGGTGCCCCCCGTTAACAGGGAAGGGTCCACCTCCCACCGTGATCCCTCAAGCCACACCCCCTGCTCATTGGACCGTTTACGCCCTTTGGATCTTCCGGAACAGGACCGGTTCTCCTGAATTCTCCGTCGGAGATGGAGGTAACGGACCGGTTGCGTCCTTGTCCCGGACCCCTACCCCTTATGATCGTTTACCCCTCCGACCCCCCGCAGGGGGTCCCCTGCACGATGATCGGCCCCCCATACGATCGGACCCTTGGTGGCGGGTACCCACTTTTATCAAGCGCAGGTTCAAACGAAAATTCGAGCGGGATTGGGATAGTTTCCGCTGGAAAACAGGGGATGATCCCGGGTCATGTCCGATCAGGTGATCCCCGCTCAATAAAGTGTGTTCCTCTCCGATCCCCTCACCAGGGGAAGATCATGATGGTAGGGACCCCCAACTTGCTGATGAATGAGGGGGTAGTCTTCCGGATTCATGCCCGGTTTTTTACATCAATACCCGGTGGCAGGAACGAATAATATCGCAGGTGTCCTTCGAAGTGTCAGTTCCTTTCGGGAGGATGTTCTTCCGGGCCGACTGCTTTCCCGTCAAAATACCCGATACCGTCCGGAAAACTGCTGGTCATTGTATAGGTCTTGGAATCCTGGGGGGAGACGATCTTGAGAGTGGGGATCACGATATTGAATTCATGGGAGGGGAACCAGTATATCCCCTTGCCATACGAATAGGATGCATTATCGACATACAGTTCCGCACTGTGCAGGTTAACCTTCCGCATACTTGCGTCAGGATAGTTCATGATATGGAATAACTTGTTCTTCAGATCCTGCTTTCCAAGCATAAAGAAGATAATTCTCGTCCCTTCATCGACGGAATAATCAACGTTGATTACTGCTGAATTGTCCTCAAGCTGTATGGTCACGTTCTCAATCGTGATGTAACTGTACCGCTCTTCCTCAGCTGCCACTACCTGCATCGCGCAACATGCTAGGAGCAGGATCCCGAACGCGACAGCAATGGCTCTCATATGCGTAATTGGATCTGTTCCACTGACTTTAAATGGTTTCCCAAGGAAAGCATTGGACCACGGGACTGTCGATTTAGAAAGGCGTTAGGAAAGAATTTATTGTTTTACCATGGCAAGCACGATCTCGATGCTTGATACATTGGTCTTCCCTGAATCGGTATCGATGATCTCGGTCGAGGTTACGATCTCCTTTTTTTCGATGCCTTCCAGGAAACGGTTCAGCGCAATTTCGGCAGTATCGACTGCCCGGGAGATTGCCTTGCCCCGGGCTTTGATCGCAACCTGTTCGGCCCCGTTGTTAAACTGTGTTACCACTGCAAGCACGTAGTTCATGACTGGTTTGTTTCCGACGAACACTGTATTTTCTTTCTGTTCCATAACGGACACCCCGGACTGTTTACTTCAGAGATATTTCTTCTTGACGATCAATTCTGCATTCAGTACACTTGCACCTGCCGCCCCGCGGATCGTGTTATGACCCATCGCGACGAACCTTATTCCTTCCCGGAGTCTCCCGACCGAGACGGTCATACCATTGCCACGCATCCGGTCAAGCCGTGGTTGCGGGCGATCCGGTTCATTCTCGAAGAAGTGGACGGATTCCGCAGGCTGGGTGGGAAGTCCCCCGATTGGCGGTTTATAACCGAGGTAGGCTTTTTTGACCTTCTCCACCGGCTCTTTGATATCAATCCAGACCGCCATGGTATGCCCGTCGATGACCGGGACCCTGTGGCAGCTCGCGCTGACAGAGAACGGGGCGTTTTTGATCCGGTTCCCTTTCAGGGTACCCATGATCTTGAGCGTCTCGGATTCCATCTTCTCTTCCTCTTTGCCGATATACGGGATTACGTTGTCATAGATCGCCATTGCGGCAACCCCGGCAAATCCTGCCCCGGATATCGCCTGCATCGTTGCAACACGGATATCGGAGAACGGAAATTTCCGCAGCGGTGCAAGGGCGGTCACCATCATGATGGTCGAGCAGTTCGGGTTGGTGACGATAAATCCGTCACGACCCTTATCCTTCTGGACATCGATCAGGCCGAGATGGTCGGGATTTACCTCAGGGACGACGAGCGGAATGTCCGGAACCATGCGGTGGGAGCTGGCATTGCTGCAGACTGCGATCCCGGCATCGGCAAATTCTTTCTCGACATCGGTTGCAATCTCTGCCGGAAGCGCTGAAAAGACCAGATCGACATCCTTCATGCTCTTAGGGTTTGTTGCCGCGACCTTTACCTTGGCAATCTTTTCGGGAAACGGCGTGTCAAGGCGCCAGTTGACGATCTTACCGTACGGTTTTCCCTCACTGCGATCAGAAGCTGCGAGCGTTGTGAGCTTGAACCAGGGATGGTCTGCAAGGAGTTCAACAAACCGCTGGCCGACATTCCCTGTGGCACCGAGGACTCCTACATTGATCATGGGTGTATCAGATCCTGAAAATTCTTCTGTGGAATGGTTCCCTTTTTATATCGGGGATAGTGTCTCTTTGTGATTAGAGGGAAAAAAAGGTTTGCGATCTGAATTCAGCAACGATAGCGGGTATGATCCGGTGTTGCCATGTCAATTTCTCAAACTTACTGGACGGTGGTACACATTCTCCGGGTTCTGGGAACCTGGACAGGCGAATCAATCTATTACCCGTATGATACCCGGTATACCGGAAAATGCCGGCCGTACCTTACAGGAAAGGTCCGGCATCACTCCATGTGGATGGCTTCTGAAGGACAGGCATCGACGCATGTCTGGCAGTCCACGCACATGTCCTTGTCAACCTTCGCCTTCTCGTTATCCATGGAAATTGCCGATGCGGGACATTCATTTACGCAGGTTTCACAACCTGTGCATTTCTCTTTATCAACGACTGCTACCAAAACAGTTCACTCCAGTATACATGTTGCCCAAAATACAAAAAAAGTGTTTCGATATTGCACTGACGGTCAGTTCTTCGCAAGGTTCAGGACATCGTTCATGCCATAGATGCCCGGCTTCTTGCCGACAACCCAGTGGGCAGCGACCAGTGCGCCGCTGGCAAATACCGCCCTGTCATAGGCCCGGTGCGAGAGGGTGATCGTCTCAAAATTCTTCGAGAACAAAACCGAATGATCGCCGACGATATCACCGCCCCTGATCACGTGGACGCCGATCTCGTTCTTCCGTTCGGTCATGCCTTCCCGGCCGTACATTTTCTTCCGTGTTCCTGCCTCTTCATCGAGGATCTGGAGGATGGTCTTTGCCGTCCCGCTCGGGGCGTCTTTCTTGTTCCGGTGGTGGCCTTCGATCACCTCGATATCATAGTCCCTGAGCATCCGCGCGGCGTTCCGGATGATCTCCCAGAATATATTGACGCCGACCGAGAAGTTGCTGGAGATTACGGTGGGGCAGTGGCCGGCAACCGCATCTGCCATAACCTTGCGCTGCTCCGGGGTAAAACCGGTTGTGCCGACGATGCATGCGACATTATGCCGGGCTGCGGCCTTCACGTTTTCGACGGCGGCGTTTGCAACTGTAAAGTCGATGAGGACATCCGGCCTCTGTTCCGCAAGGAACCCGTCGATTCCCGAAGATGCGGAGATCGGCTGGTTAAAGAAGGTGCCCGCCTTCAGGTCGATCCCGCCGGCAAGCTGCAGGTCGGGCGATTCCGTAACCATGCGCCCGATGGTCTGACCCATGCGCCCGTTAGCACCGCACACGACAACCCTGATCATCGATCAGCGCCTTCCCTTCTTCTCTGCTGATTTTGCCTTTCCGGGCTTTTTCACCGGGGATTTTTTTGATCCGGTCAACCCGGCCGCTTTGAGCGCCGTTGCAAGCTGTTCGGTCTTTCTGGCATCCAGCTCGTCAAGAGGCAGCCGGACCGGTCCTGCCGCCATGCCGCAGAGCTCAACCGCCTTTTTCACCGGAATTGGATTCGTGTCAATGAACATCGCACGGAATACCGGCGCAAGCTCGTAATGGATCTTAAGGGCGGTTGCAAAGTCCCCGTTCCTCATCGCATCACTCATGGCAACCATCTTTTTCGGTGCAACGTTTGCTGCAACGGAGATGACGCCGGCTCCCCCAAGCGCCATGATCGGCATCGTCATGTTGTCATCGCCGGAGATGACAAGGAAGTCGTCATCGCAGGTCTCCTCGATGATCCTTGAAATCTGGGAGATGTTGCCGCTTGCCTCCTTGATACCGACAATGTTCGGGTTTTTGGCGAGTTCCGCCACAAGGTCCGGTTCGAGGTTCTGTCCTGTCCTTCCCGGCACATTGTACATGATCACCGGGATGTCGATGTCGGCAAGTTTTGTATAATGCTTGATGAGCCCTGCCCTGTTGGGCTTGTTGTAGTAAGGGCTGATGACTAACACAGCGTCGGCGCCGAGATCTTTTGCCGCTCTGGTCAGCCGGACCGCTTCCGCGGTGTTGTTCGAGCCGGTACCGGCAATGACCGGGACTCTGCCGTTGACGGTATCGACAGTCAGTTCAATGACCTTCTCATGTTCGTCAAACGTGAGCGTGGCCGATTCACCGGTCGAACCGCAGGGCACTACCCCGTCAACGCCCTCGGAGAGAAGATACTCGAGGTTTTCCGTAAGCCCGCGGGTATTGAGGCTCTGGGAAGAATTTCTTGAAAAAGGGGTAATAATTGCTGGAAGGACACCTTCAAACATAAAGCGTTTATTGGTGTCTCTTGGTATTTATTTTTCTTGTGATAAACCCGGCGATGCGGTTCCGGACGCGTTTGCTCTCGATCGATGCCACGGATGAAAGGGCCTGCTTGTTCTCGTCATAGTTGCTCGAGAACTGTTCCCGGTTCTTGGAGAGAACTTCGAGGCCGAGGGTCTTGATATAGGATGGCTTGATTCCCATGGGTATTCCTTCTTATTTTCCTCTATTCTATGCGGTTCGATAAGATAATAATGTTGCTGGCGATGTATGACGGCTCATCCCCAAAGATTACGATAACCTGCTGTTCCGGGTCATTGGCCCGGATGGCAATTACCGGGGGCACCCCATCCGAACAACAGGAGGCAATCGCCCAGTCCATCGTGCTGGTGCCGCCTGGGTGTTTTGCGGGATTCGTTTCAGCGGATTCGGCATACATGTCCGAGAGGATCCGGAAGGCGGTACCGGTATACCGGATCACTGCGGAACTCCGGACCTCCGGATCGAACTTCATCGCCGTCAGGATGGTGCGGGAGAACCACTCGTCCACGCCGAATGCCACCGGGCCGGCGCAAAGGACTCCCTTGCCATCCGCGACAAGCCCGCCGGAAACTGCTGCAACAGCGGTCCAGTCGCGGGCTCCCCGGATCGCATACCCGATGTTTCCCCCGTTGACCGGAACAAGACGTGCGTCCATGGATGACACGAGCAATGCAACTGCATCGCCAAGTTCAGCAAGGACATCGTTTCGTTCCTGTGCGGGAGAAGTCATACCAGAGATGATGGAGCACGGCCTGCAATAAGCCTGTTCCCTCACTGTATTTCTGACATATTTCCGGCAAGATGGCGTTGTCTGGTCTGCGTTTTGGCGTTCACATCCTCTGCTGCACACATCTTTTGCGAACGATTTAATGATCCGGCATGCAATGATGATGTACCATGGATTCCCGTCTTCTCGACGTCATCATCGGCTGTGCGTGTTTCGTCGTCCTGATCATCATGCTTGCCCTCCTCCCGATGGCAATGCCGGCGAGTCCCGGCCTTGCATACCTTGCGGCAATCCTGATCTTCATGCTGGCGCTCTTTGGAGCCGGGTATTTCGTCAATAAGCAGATCGTTTAGCCGTACCGGGAGATATTTTCGGCCCGGGTTTATTCTGCCGCTTCTTCTTCCGGTAATAACTTAAGGGGTGGTTGATGGTCTCGCAGAGCCCGTCCGGCCGTACGCACAGCCCGGTGGTCCGCATTGCCGCGCACGCCGGTGCTGTGTACTCCGTACCGCCGCTTCCGGTGATATGCCCGACCTGGTACATCGTCTTTTCCGGATCGAAATCCGGAGCCCGGGCAAAGAGTTCTGCGATCTGATCCTTGTCCATGCCGATGGTGTGGAGGAATGCCGTCAGTGAGAAACGGCCGGGATGGGTGAGGTTCGCGCCGGCAGTGACTGCCGCGATCAGGCCTTTGATGCAGGGGGGAAATGCTGCCTCTTCGACGGTGCCGAAATTTTCCAGCATCCGCTCCTGGAACTGTTTTTTTATCTGTTCGGATACCGGGGCAACCTTTTCACAGAGGGATTTGGGGATCTGCCGGTACGGGAGGTCATGGCGGAGGATCACACGGATCCGTTCGCGGAGAAGTTCGTACCGCTCTTCCGGCCGGATCTCGACGGATCCACCGCTGACAGCCCGGTTGACGAGCTTGAACCGGGGCTCGTGAAGCGGTGCACTTATCTCGACATAGTCCTGCATCGGGATGTAGTCGCTGGTTATGTCGATACCGAATTCCCGGGCAAGGTAGATCGATATCGGGCTGAACTCTCCTTCAAACCGGACATTCTCATTCCAACCATCATTCAAAGGTCCTGTCTGGGTGCCAAGAAAAGTGTAGGCACGGTCCGCCTCGTACCGGGTGAGCCGGTCGAGAAGCTGCCGGTCCCCGATGCACGACGCAATGATCCGGGAGAGGACATACCCCGCTATCTCATCTTCAGGCGAATTGTCAAGGTATGGATTGATCTTTTTTGCCGGGGAGAGGGACTGTGTGATCCGCTCTTCCGCAAGCCTGCGGATAGCGGCACCCCGCCCTTCGTCAAGGAGTTGTTCGACCGGAGGGAGAGTTCTGATGCGTTCGTTGGCTTTCTTCAAAAAAGGGAAATGGGCAAGTTCCTTTCCTGATGGTTCATAATCCATCAGTCGGCCTCGATCCGCGGGGCAAGGAGGTATTCGACATGGCCGTTGCCGTTGGAAATGTCGAACGAGAAACGGACCGGGTGATCGATGCCGAGGAATACCTCGATTTCGGAAGCCCTGCTCATAACCTTGCCCATGTCCTTGAGATAGTCAAGGGAGAAGAGCGAACGGCACTCGTTTGCGGAGAGGGACTTGAGCTCGTCTTTTGAAAATTCCCGCCGGATATTGTCGGTATCCCCTTCCGCAATCATAAAGAACGTCTGGTCCTTTGCATTGATGCCCATCGCAATCTTGTCCGAGATGACCGCTGCCGCCTTGATTGCGTTGTTGAGATCTTCTCCGGAGATGGTGAGTTTGCCGGGGAGGTTGATCGTGGGGGGGTTCGGATCTTTGCGGATGGTGTTGGTATCTAAAAGCGTTATCGAGTAATGGTACCCATGGACACTCACCTGCATCTTCTGGGCGTTGTCCGGCAGTTCAAGGCTTATGAGATCCCCTTTTCCTGCCATGTTGAAGATGTTCTTCATCTTCGAGATATCGACGCCAATCTGGTTCTTCGTGGCCTTGAATGTATCGAACGCCTCCTTCTTCAATTCGAGAGAGATCATCGCAACGTTTGCCGTGTCGACAGCCCGGGTCGAGATCCCGTTTTCAGAAGTATGGAGCCTGCACTCAGGTACTAACGCCGAGATCGCATCGATCGCTTCCCTGAAGAGTTCTGCATCTATCGTTGCCTTTAACATTGCTTACCCCTTAACAAACTGTCTTATACTGTATATCGTCATACTTTAATTATAGCGTTTTGGGTTTCTTGTGCCGGGGTGAAAGTTTCGGATCCGAGCGGGACGGAACTCCCCGAGCCGGTAAAAATACCTGGAACGGCACGGACTAACCCGATACAGCAGGAAAAGACATGGGCTCACAGTGGGGGCGCGACAAAGTCTATCTCCGCGCAAAATATGAGGGGTACCGGTCCCGTGCTGCCTATAAACTGATCGAGATCCAGCGCCGGTTCAATATCATACGGAGATCTGACAATATCATCGACCTGGGTGCGGCACCGGGGAGCTGGCTGCAGGTTGAACAAACCCTCACTGATGGCAAGGTGCTGGGAATCGATCTCTCCCTTATCCCGCCCATGGACAACATCGAGACCATCGTGGGAGATCTCACCGATCCGGAAGTCCAGGCGCAGGCCCGGGAAATGCTCGGTTCGGTCAGTGTCGTTGTCAGCGATGCCTCCCCAAAACTCTCCGGCCACAAGAGCTACGATCAGGCACGGGCGATTGCCCTTGGCAGGGAATGTCTGAATTTCGCCTGCTCTGTCTTAAAACCCGGGGGGAATTTTGTCGTAAAATCGTTCCAGGGAACGGATTTTAACGACCTCCTGGATGATGTCCGGCAGCATTTCCATTCGGTAAGGACCTTCCGGGTGACTGCGACGCGAAAAGGCAGTACTGAAATATATATCATTGCAAAGAATTTTACAGGATGATCCCGTGGTTTTGAAGGATGCCTATAACCGGCCGGTAAGCAACCTGCGCATCAGCCTGACTCCCCGGTGCAACCTCTCCTGCATTTATTGTCACGCCGAGGGTGAGAAGTCTCCAGCGGATTCGATGACGGTTGATGAGATCCGGGAGATCCTCCGGGTCGCGGACAAATTCGAAATCCGGCATGTCAAGTTCACCGGGGGAGAACCGCTCCTGCGTTCCGACCTGTCGGAGATTATCCGGGCAGTCCCAAAAAGCATGGAATCCTCCATCACGACCAACGGAACCCTCCTTGCAGACCTGGCAATGGATCTCAAAAAGGCCGGGCTCTCCCGCGTCAATGTAAGCCTGGACAGCCTGAACCACGAGACCTACCGGCGGATCACGGGATCCGACCGGCTCTCGGATGTTCTCGAAGGAATCGATGCGGCGCTCGATGCCGGCCTTCGTCCCATCAAACTGAACATGGTCGTACTCTCCGGCATCAACGAGAGCGAAGTGGAAGATTTCATCGCATTTGTCCGGGGAAGACGGGATCTCATCCTCCAGCTGATTGAACTGATGCATTTTTCCGGCTGCACGAATCATGGCGATCTCCAGATCCTGGAACAGGACATCGCGCAGCGTTCCAAAACGATCATGACGAGGAGAATGCACCACCGGAAAAAATACTGTCTTGACGGTGCGGAAGTGGAAGTTGTCCGGCCGCTCCATAACACGGAGTTCTGTGCGTTCTGCAACAGGCTCCGTGTCACTTCGGATGGCAAGCTCAAACCCTGTCTCCTGCGTGCCGACAACCATGTCGATATCCGTGGGAAGACCGGGGAGGAACTGGAAGCGCTCTTTAGAAAAGCCGTGGAAAAACGCGAGCCGTTCTATAAATGAAGATGAGCCCCACTGTTGACAAATAGGTAACGTATATAGCATTTTTTGCCAAATATGAGGTCATGAATGACGGTAACGATTACCATCCGGTCCTGGAATACCTCTACGAGAAGTCCTTAATCCTCCACGATCCTGCGCTCTTTAACACGGTCCTCTATTTCTACTATCTCGATTCCCTCGCCCATATCGATTACACCCTCAGCCTGTACTGTTACAATTACCAGTCCCCCAAGAATATCATCGGCGCAGAGTACCTGCGCTGGCGGATTGACGAAGAGAGAAAAGGAGACCGAACGCTCTTCCCCGGATTTATCAACTGGCTTAAAGAAACGCACCCGGACAAGTTTGCCGCACTGCCATCTCTCTGGCAGATGATTTACGATACCGAAGATCCTGCAGCGTACCGGAGTTTCCGGATTGTGCTCGACCCGGACGATACCAGCCAGATACCCTCAGATGTCCTCTTTGCTATCATTGATGAGTTCTTCGAGCAGGAATTTTTAAAGGGCCTGTATGACGATGCATCTCTTGCAGTCCTCTTCCGCCAGTATGCTGCAAACCAGCTGCCGGTATAGGATCCTTTCATGATGGACGTATCCCGCCTCTGTTCGGATCTTGTAAAGATACCGAGCGAGAATCCCCCGGGCAGCACGGAAGATGTCATCCTCTCTATTGAGGAGTTACTGGATACCTGCGGCATCCGGTCGACAATCACCCGGAGATCCGGCGGGAAATGCAACCTTGTTACCGAACCGGCTGCAACCAACCTCCTTTTATGCGGGCATGTCGATGTCGTCCCTGCCCTTGACGACGGTTGGAGCGATCCGCCGTTCTCGGGTCTCATCCGGAACGGGGCTGTCTGGGGGCGGGGTTCAACGGATATGAAAGGCGGCTGTGCGGCGCTTCTCACCGCATTTCTCGCATTTTTCGAGAGATATGGACGCGCACCTGCGCAGCTCGCATTTGTCTGCGACGAAGAGACCGGGGGTGAATGCGGGATCCGGCACCTGATAAAAAAGCGGCTTATTGCGCCCTGCGACTGCCTGATCGCAGAACCGACCCCGGCATGTCATCCCAATATCGGGCAGAAAGGGCTTGTACGGCTTGCACTGCGATTTTCCGGGTCCCCCGGTCACGGGTCCCTGTACCCGGCGGTCGGAACAAGCGCAATTGCCGAAGCTCTCTCGTTCATTGAATACCTGAAACGCCTGCACGGGAAAAAATTCACCCATGACTCCCGGCTTGAAGCGATCCTTACCCGTTCCTCTGAAGTACTTGCAGAAGAATTCGATCTTCCGCAGGCAGGAGAAGTGCTCTCCTGTATCATGTTCAATCCCGGCGTCATCCGAGGCGGAGAAAAGGCAAATATCGTTGCCCAGCGGTGCGACATGGAGATCGAGATGCGCATCCCGTGGGGTTGCGATATCCCGGCGCTGTTGTCGGATCTCAGGAAGAAAGCCCCCCATTGCACCATTATCTCGGAAACATCCCATTTGCCCTCCCTGACACCCCCGGATTCCCTCATCGCAACGACAACCTGTGCAGCGATCCAGCAGGTCTATAGAAAACCGGCATTTCCGGTAGTGCAATGGGCGGCAAGCGATGCCCGGCACCTGAGGCGCGAAGGGTTTAATGTCATCGAATATGGACCGGGATCTCTTCGTTCCCTGCACGCGATCGATGAACACGTCCCGATCGAATCGCTGGAAAAGGCGGCGGAGGTCTATCTTACCGTTCTGCGGATGTACGATCCGGATCTGGCCTCAACCGGATCCGGTTCTATGATGTAATATACGGGAAAAATGGCAGTACTAAGGGTTCCGATCCGTCATCGGAAAATCATCGCTCTGTAAAAAAAATCCACTTGGAACCGGTATAATTTTCTGACATAATTTAATCACGTACGATTATAGCATGCATTGGCGCGTGCAGGCTTTTCATCCGATAATGAACGATGCATAAAATGGGGGCAAATACATAAATATTGATGAAGATTGGATATAGTATCTGATGAACGACGATATCCTGCGAATCTGCTCAATCCTTCTGATCTTTTTATTCGTCATTGGTAGTGCCGGCTGTGTTGCACCTGCATCATCCGGGAGCCAGTCTTCAGGTTCCAATAACCCGAAAACGGGTTCCGGTTCCGGTGTGTCAGGGACAGATACCACGCCGACACCGGAATATGTCACGGAAGTCACCCCCTTCGGATGGACTCCACAGAAAACCGCTACCCCAGTCAATACGACAACAATCCCATCTGAAGAATGGGTTACTATATACGCGACCGATCAGGAGTTTTCCTCGAACCGGACCATGGCGGTTGCCTACCAGCTGAAGAACCCTCCGATGGTGATCAATCTCACGGTTACACCAGTGAACGTCACCAAATATGTTGAAGAATGGAAACACTATGGGACGAGTAGTGAAACCAAGACGAATACCTCAGTTTCAGTATACCACCCGTCCTCGTACTTCATTGTTACCGTGCGGGACAAGAGTACCGGGCGGGTCCTCCTCCAGGACGGGTATAGTGCCAGTAACAACGAGGGCCGGTATTTCCCCATCGATACAACCAGAACTATGAAGGTCTATTCCACCGGCGATCTCCTTATCGAGATGAACGGACAATGGATCAAGAAAGCGAACGTGACCATGTCGGTAAAAAAGGTCGGAAATATTGACAATATAACCGCAACCTGAAGAGATCCTTCGGGCACTTTTTTATTTTTTGTTTTCCATAAAACCGATTATTTCCTATAATAGGTCAACTATTTATGCGTTGAAGGTAACCTGATTAAGGCAGGCATAATCATTCAGTCCCGGTGGGGTAGTGGACATCCTAGAAGCCTGCGGAGCTTTTGACCCGGGTTCAAGTCCCGGCCGGGGCGTACAATTTTACCGTTGGAAAAAGCTCTTTTTATACCGTGTTTTCAGGAATTTTCTTCCCTTTATCTGCGGATGGTCTCAGATTTTTTTCTGTCTGGATCCCTGCCCGACACTTCACGGAGGATCGAGACCATACCGGCCGGCCGACCATCATCCTCTTTCAGGACAGAAGAACTGATCTCCCCGAAAAATCGTGTCCCGTCCTTTTTTACCAGCGGGAACAACCGGGCAGAGGCGGATCCGGATGAACTCCGGATGAATGCAAGGACCCGATCCCGGATTGCGCTTCGTTTCTCCGGTGCGATCCAGTCAAAAAGCGGTTTTCCGATCGCCTCGTCATCGGATGTAATCCCGAACATATCAAGTGCCGACCTGGATGTCCGGACAAGTCTTCCGTCGATATCGGTCACGACTATAGGATCCGGGGAGATCTCGAAGATCGTGCGGTGGAGGTGTTCCGCTAGGTTTAATGCCGCTTTCATCTGTATCCGTTCTGTGATGTCGACAAGGGAAGCCACACTTGTCTTTGTTCCGGGTATAACCGCGACAGTAACAAAGATCTTCCGGTGTTCCCCGGAACGCACAACCAGCATAAATTCATACATGGTGGGGGCATTTCCTCCCGCTTCCCGCCGCTGCCGGTGCCAGGCGACCATCTTTGCAGTATCTTCTTCTGCAACAAATTCCGTCCATTTCCGTTGCCGCTCGATCTCCTGCCGGGGATAACCGACCATCCGCTCGAATTCCGCATTGACGAGACTGATGGAGAGATCCTCCTCAATTATAATCATCGCGGTGCCGGTGTTATCGAAAACGGTCCGGTAGAAGTTCTCCCCTTCTTTGATGGCCTGCTCCTGCTGCCGGAGGGTGATATAGTTCTTTTTCAGGGTTTTTTCCGCGCGTGCCTGGGATACCGCCTTCCGGATCTTGTGCGCCAGTTCCGTGAACTGGGCTTTGGGATCCCCGCCCTTCTGGATATAAAAAGCCGCCCCGTTGTTGATCGCCTGGATCACAATCTCCTCCCGTCCCCTGCCGGTAAAGAGGATGAAGGGGATGTCGGGATACCTGTTTTTGACGAGTGTTAAAAATTCGATCCCGTTGGTTCCGGGCATCTGGTAATCCGAGACAATGACATCGAACGGTGTTGCAGCAAGGAGCGGGAGTGCGTCGGAAACGGATGCCGCCATACGGACGGAAAATGTATCCATCCGTTCCAGGTACTCTTTTGCAAGTTCCAGCAGCATCTCCTCATCATCGACATAAAGAATAGAGACGGGACACTCATCCATGGTATATACCATACAGGTTGTGACAGGATTCCAAATAACTGTTATCAACTGATTTTAGAAATTGCGATTCAGATTCCCGGTAATTTATAGAAATCGCCGTTATTCGTGCAGGAATTGGAATATCAAATCCAGAAAAACCGGGAAACCATCCGGAAGAATATGAGTGGGAGGAGTAAGCCTCCTTCTGTTCGTTGCGGCATTCAGCTGAGCGCCAAACCCGGGCAGACACCGGACTGTCCGTTTGCCCTGTTCTGGCTTGCACCCGCAGGGGTTCGCCGTTTCACCGTATCCTTTCCTTCAGACGCTCAACGGGTTATCTCGCACCCGGTTACCCGGTGCTTTCTTGCCGTTTGCCGGCTCAACCGCATCATTGCTCGGGAAAGGCCGTATCGTTTCTGTGCCATTGCCGTGACTCCCGCCACCCGTACTTGCATACGGCTGCGGATCCGGTGCGTGGGAGGACTTTCCTCAGCGGCATTACTGCCACCGTCAGCCGCACTCTCCCTCTCGCATACTGATAGGTCCGGTGAGGTGATAAGAGCAGCGCAGAATCTGCTTTCCGACAGGTAGTTATCCGCATAAATCCTGTAAGTTTCTTTACGAAATGAGGAATTGCAATGACGCAACTTCTTACCGATGAGGAAGGCAGTCTCGCGACAGGTCTTGCCCGGATGTCGCTCCTCCATGCAGTTGCCGGAAAAAAAGAGACCCCTGTGGACCTGACCCCCGCTTTCTTTGATAAACGCGGGGTTTTTGTGACGCTCACGAAGCGCGGCGACCTGCGGGGCTGCATCGGTTTTCCCTATCCCTACCTCCCGCTTGCAGATGCAATCCGGCAGGCGGCTGTCGCGGCTGCGCTCGAAGACCCCCGGTTTCCCCAGGTACAGGTTTCCGAACTTTCAGTAATGGAACTTGAGGTCACAATCCTGACCGTTCCGGAACCCCTCACCTGCGCCCCTGAAGATTATCCGGCAGCAGTTATTGTCGGAAAGCACGGCCTGATTATCAAAGGTATGGGTGGAGGTGGTCTCCTGCTCCCGCAGGTTGCAACGGAATGGGGATGGAACAGCACGGAATTTCTCGACCACACCTGCCGGAAAGCAGGTCTTCCCTCCGGGTGCTGGAGAAAGAGTTCTGTTGAAGTCCTGACCTTTGAGGGACAGATCTTCCACCTGGAAAAAATTGTGCAGTAAGACAATCCAACAGAGCCGGATCCTGGAAGGTTTCGGCACAACCGTTTAACGGTCCGGCTGCAAGATATATCAGGACACTTGGGACGGTGGATAACCCTGGCACTTCAGTTCGAGAGCCTTGAAAACGATATCATGGGCCGGCTCGGGAAGCTGACCGCTGGAAAAAATACAGTCAGGACCCCGGCACTCCTTCCGGTTATCAATCCGCACCTGCAGATCGTCACTCCTTCCGAAATGCGGAAACTGGGCGTCGAGGCGCTCATCACCAACGCGTACATCTTCCACCAGAGCGAGCAGTACCGTGACGCAGTACAGGAGAAAGGCCTGCACGATCTCCTTGATTTTGACGGGGTCATCATGACCGATTCCGGCTCGTTCCAGCTCTCGGTCTATGGCGATGTTGCCATCTCCAATACCGACACACTCGCGTACCAGAAAGCGATCGGGAGCGACATCTGGGTGCCGCTCGATATCCCGACACCCCCATCCGCGGATCGCGCAACCGCAGTGCATGAGCTTTCCGTCACAATGGACCGGCTCCGCGAGGCGCGATCGGTATTCGGGAGCGATGCTCCCATCGTAGCACCGGTCCAGGGAGGGATCTTCCCTGATCTCCGGGAGCGTGCGGGAGCCGATGTCGCAGCAATGGGTTTTTCATTCTGCCCGATCGGCGCGGTCGTCCCCCTGATGGAGTCCTACCGGTACCGGGATCTCCTCTCCGTTGTCATGGCGGCAAAAAAGACTCTCTCCCCGGCATCCTGTGTCCACCTGTTCGGGGCCGGGCACCCGTCCATGTTTGCCTTTGCGGTCGCGCTTGGCTGTGACATCTTCGACTCGGCAGCCTATGCCCTCTACGCAAAGGAAGGCCGGTACCTCACCGCTCACGGGAGCTACCGGCTCTCGGAACTCTCCGATCTCCCCTGCGCGTGCGAGGTCTGCCGGACCCATACCGCGGAAGAGATCCGCACGTCGGAAGAAAAAGAGCGCCTGCTCGCGCTGCATAACTTGTATGCGACCCTTGCCGAGATCTCCCGGATCCGGCAGGCCATAACGGACGGAACGCTCTGGGAACTTGTCGATGAACGCTGCCGCTCCCACCCGCAGCTGTTCGCTGCGTACCGGGAGATGCTTGTCCATGCAGCGGATCTCGAACCGCATGACCGGGTCACCAAACGGAGGTTCTTCTACCGGGGGAGCGAGAGCTGTTCCCGCACGGAAGTGATCCGGTACCAGCAGCAGGTCTCGCGGTTCCGGCTGGGCAGAGAAGTGCTTGTTGCAGTCGGTTGCAGGACTGTCGACGGGTTTGACACGGTGCTCTCCTTCAAGCCCCCGTTCGGGCCGTACCCGCAGGAACTCTGCGAAACCTACCCGGTCGGCCAGAGCGAGATCCCCGGGTGGGACGAGGCAATGGTGAAGAAAGGCTGCAACGGCATCCGCCTGCTTGCAGAGAGCCACCCTGAAAGCAGGGTCGTGATCCGGTGCAGGAAAGCGTGGTTTACTTTTGTCAAGAACGAACTTACCGGCCTTGAGGTTGTGCCCGATGAAGACTGATATAAGAAAACGCGACGGCCTTGCCCGCAGCGGTACCATTGCCGGGCCGAACGGGACCATCCCGTTTCCCGCAGCCCTTGACACCGACCGGATCTTTCCCCCACTATATGCTCAGACAGGGACGAATGTCCCGCTTGGCGCAGATGCGGAATTTGTCCGTACCTATCTCGAAGAACCGGATGAGCAGCCAGTCATGGTCCACCCGGCGCTTGAGAATCCCGCAGCATCCGGAGACTGCGTCGGCGTGCCAAACTGGCATACGGTCATGGATAACCCCCGGCAGTATACCGAGCACCTTGTCGCGCTGAAGGAAAAGACGCCTCCGGACACGATCTGGTACGCACCTTTTGCAGCACTCCCCTCGAACGTGCACATCCTCTGTTATTCGGGATTTTCCCTCCTCGATTATGGAGCAGTCGATCTTAAGACCGCGCAACGGAAGTTCTGCACTCCTGAGGGAGAGTTCCCTTCAAGTGCGATGAGCACGATGCAGTGCGGGTGTGAAGGGTGCCGGGCAGGCGATCTTCACCTGCACAACCGTCTTGCCCTTGACCGGGAACTGGGTACGATCCGCCAGTTCATCACGCAGGGTCAGCTCCGGGAACTGGTGGAAGCACGTTGCCGGCTCCATGCCCCGGATGTTGCAATCCTGCGCCACCTGGACAACCGTTACCAGTTCATGGAAAAATCCGTGCCGGTTGCCCGGAGCGGGCTGCTCCGGGCGAACTCCGGCGAATCCATGAACCGGTCGGAGATCCGGAGATTCATGGACCGGGTTCTTTCCCGCTACATCCCCCCGAAAACGGATGTCGCCATCCTTCTCCCCTGCTCGGCGAAAAAGCCGTATTCGCTCTCGCAGAGCCATCGGAGGTTCTGCATGGCCATCGGTTCACGCGCACACGAGCTGATCGTCACCTCCCCGCTGGGACTTGTCCCCCGCGAGCTCGAGACCGTGTATCCCGCCATGCACTATGATGTCCCGGTCACCGGGTACTGGGATGCGGAAGAGTGCGCGGTTATATCTTCGGTTATCGCCCGGTACCTTGCAAAGCATCGGTACCGGCGGGTGATCGCCCACCTCGAAGGCGGTGCACTGAAGGTTGCGGAGATGGCGGCAGAAACGGCGGGCATCACGCTCGAATACTCGTGCCGGGAGAACCCGGCCGGCAGCGCCGCGCTCAACAACCTTGACAATGCCCTTGCCGGTGAACGCCGTGTCCGTGACGACCGGCTGCACGGGATCTGCTCGTACCAGTTCGGCATCGACCTTGACACGCGGGGATTTTCCGTGCGCGGGACCTTCCCGGAGCTCTTCTACAGCAGGAACCGCGAGCAGTTTTTCTCGCTTGATACGGCTGGCGGCATGCTCCGCCCGACTTTTGAAGGATGGGCGCTCATCCCGGCAGGATACCGGGTGACCATCGACTCGTTTGTGCCGGAGGGAGACATCCTTGCGCCCGGGGTAACCGGTGCCGACCCTGCGATCCGCGAAGGGGACGAGGTGCTCGTATCAGGTCCCCGTGCAGTTGCAACCGGGAAGGCCGCGATGTCCGGTGACGAGATGGTGCAATCCGGGCGCGGCGTAGCAGTCCGGGTACGCAAGGTAAAGAAGGTGTAGGTTCAATTAGTAGGATACATTGCAGACCTCTATGGAGTGAATAGGTTGTTCTGGAGAAACTACGCCGGACAGGTCGGGTGGAGGGTATGAGCGACCCGGCCTCTGAACAGAAAACGAAAGGTATCGTCATTGCAGTTTTAAGGGAACATGCCCCGGGCGAACAGCGCGTGGCAACCGTTCCCGATGTTGTCCGGACCCTGGTTAAGTCAGGGTACGTCGTCCGGATCGAGCATGATGCGGGAAGCGGCGCATATTACCCGGACGATCTCTATAGTGCTGCCGGTGCACAGGTTGTGACCGGGCATACCGGGCTGCTGGAGGGGGCTACTATCGTGCTCTGTGTCAATCCCCCGGCAATGGAAGACATCGATCTGCTCGCGGAAGGTACGGTTGTCATCGGGTTCATGAATCCGGCACGCAACACGGGCGTTATCGCAAGGATGCGCGACCGGAAGGTTACTGCATTTGCTCTCGAACTCGTCCCGCGGATCACCCGCGCCCAGAGCATGGATGCGCTCAGTTCCCAGGCAACAGCCGGCGGGTATGCCGCTGCGGTGATGGGTGCCGGTAACTGCCCGAAGTTTCTCCCGATGCTTACGACCGCTGCCGGCACAATCCGGCCGGCAACGGTCCTTATCCTCGGTGCCGGTGTCGCCGGCCTCATGGCAATCGCCACGGCAAAGCGGCTCGGTGCCGTTGTCGAAGCCTACGATGTCCGGAGGGCCGCGGGCGAACAGGTCAGGAGCCTTGGCGCAAAATTCATCGAACTTGAGATCAATGCCGAAGGCCAGGGCGGGTATGCCCGCGAGCTCACTCCCGAGGAAAAAGCAAAAGAGCAGCAGATGGTCTCCGCTGCGGTTGCCCGTGCCGATATCGTCATCACGACGGCTGCAATTCCCGGCCGGAGAGCCCCGGTCCTTGTTACAAAGGAGACCGTCGCAACGATGCGGCCCGGCGCTGTCATCATCGACATGGCTGCCGAATCGGGCGGCAACTGCGAGCTGACACAGGCAGGAAAGTCCGTCCGGGAGAACGGAGTCCTCATCATCGGACCCCGGGACCTTCCATCTCAGGTGCCGTTCCATGCAAGCCAGATGTTTGCCAAGAACCTCCAGTCGTTTCTCTCCCTGCTTGTCGATAAGAACGGGGCTCTCCAGACAGAGTATGCCGATGAGATCCTGGCCGCGAGCCTTCTCACTCACGCAGGTACTGTTGTCCATAAGCCGACCCTCGATCTCCTCGGGGGAAGTAAGCCATGATAGTCTCAGCAGGTCTCTGGACAGCGGCCTATATCGTCATACTGGCCGCATTTACCGGGTACGTTGTCATCAGCCGGGTCCCTGTCATCCTCCACACCCCGCTGATGAGCGGTTCGAACTTCATCCACGGGATCGTGCTCGTGGGCGCAATGGTCGCGCTCGGCCTTGCGACAACGCCTCTTGAGCAGGCCATCGGGTTTATCGCTGTGGTTCTCGGTGCGGCAAATGTCACCGGCGGCTACGTGGTCACCGAAAGGATCCTCCAGATGTTCGACCGCAGCAATAAGAAGCCAAAGCAGGAGGTCCGGAAATGATCGACCTCGCATGGATCATCGACCCGGTCTATATTGCGACAATCTTCTTCTTCATCATTGGTATGCAGCGGATGAGCCACCCGCTCACCGCACGGAGCGGGATTGTCTGGGCCGGCGCTGCAATGCTGATCGCAACGCTTGCAACGTTCCTTACTCCAAATCTCACCAACTTCGCCCTGATGGCAATCGCGATTGTGATCGGCGGAGGCTTTGGCTACATTGCAGCAAAACGGGTTGCAATGACGGGTATGCCCCAGATGGTGGCGCTCTTCAACGGTATGGGCGGCGGGGCAGCGGCTGCTATCTCGGCTGTCGCGCTGATCGGCACCACGTCTGCCGCCACAAGTTCCCTTGCGGTCATCGGCGGCCTTATCGGGGCGGTCTCGTTCTCGGGGAGCATCATCGCATTCATGAAACTCCAGGGCTGGATGCAGCCGCGCCCCATCACGTTCCCGGGCCAGCAGGTTCTCAACACCACAGTCCTCGCCCTTGCCATCTTGTCCGGAATCCTTGTTGTTACGCACCCGGCATGGGTCCCGGTCAGTATCGCGATGTATCTCCCGCTCTTCTTTGTCCTCTCGCTTGGGTTCGGGCTCCTCATGACGCTTCCTATCGGGGGGGCCGATATGCCGGTTGTCATCTCGATGTACAATGCCTTCACCGGGCTTGCTGTTGCGCTGGACGGCTTCTCGTTTGCCACCCCCAACTATGCGATGGTCGTGGCAGGTATCATTGTCGGCGCTGCGGGATCTCTCCTGACAATCAACATGGCGCGCGCGATGAACCGTTCGATCACCAACGTCTTCTTCGGCGCGTTCGGTGCGACCGAGGAGAAGGGAGTGCAGATCCAGGGCAGCATGAAGGCGATTGAGGCAGACGATGTCGCAATCATGCTTGCCTACGCAGACAAGGTGATCGTTGCCCCCGGCTACGGTATGGCGGTTGCCCAGGCCCAGCAGAAGGTCAAGGAACTTGCCGACCTGCTTGAGAGCCGGGGTGCCCAGGTGAAGTTTGCGATTCACCCGGTTGCCGGACGTATGCCCGGGCACATGAACGTCCTGCTTGCGGAGGCTGGCGTCGCGTACGACCACCTCTTTGACCGGGACGAGATCAACCCGGAGTTCCAGAACACCGATGTTGTCCTTGTCATCGGGGCAAACGACACGGTCAACCCGGCAGCCCACCGGAAAGGAAGCCCGCTCTTCGGCATGCCAATCCTCGACGTCGAGCAGGCAAAGAACGTTATCGTGCTCAAGCGTGGCCAGGGAAGAGGCTTTGCCGGGATCGAGAACGACCTGTTCTACCGGGACAATACCCGGATGCTCTACGGTGACGCGCAGGAAACCGTGGGAAAACTTGTACAGGCCCTCAAGAAGGTCTGAACCAGAATATACCTGCATGGGGAGGAGAACGGGAAGATCCCGTGTTTCGTTCCCCAAGCCATCAGGTATTTTTCTGTCAATTTTTTTATTGACCGAGCGGGATTTCCGGATAACGAATGTATAAATACCATATTCTCACAACACTAAAACGTGGTGTTTGCCATGAGTGAGTGTTTTATTCTCTGACAGGATTCGCTATTTTGATACAACCTTACGGGACGGGGAACAGACTCCCGGCGTCTCGCTTGCCCCCGAACAGAAACTTGAGATCGCTGCTAAACTTGCATCCATTGGCATCGATGTGATCGAGGCCGGTTCTGCTGCAGCATCCGACGGCGAACGATCCGCCATCCGGCTGATATCTGAGGCAGGACTCTCATCCGAGATCTGCACGTACGTCCGTGCGCTTCCTGTGGACATCGACCTCGCCGCCGATTTCGGGGCGGACTCGGTCCACCTTGTTGTCCCGGTCTCCGACCTGCACATCGCCAAGAAGATGAGAAAGACACGGGAGCAGGTTGCGGAGATGGCACACAGCGCGGTTGCATACGCAAAGGACCGGGGGCTGATCGTCGAACTCTCCGGGGAGGATGCATCCCGGGCGGATCAGCAGTACCTTGCGGAGCTCTTCTCCGGGGGCGTAGAACGCGGTGCCGACCGGCTCTGCTTCTGCGATACGGTGGGTGTCTTAACCCCGGAGAAGACTGCTACGTTCATCCCGCCCCTTGCGAAGATTGCGCCGCTTTCCATCCACTGCCACGACGACCTCGGCATGGCGCTTGCGAACACGCTCGCAGCCCTGAAAGCAGGCGCAACCTGCGCCCATGTCACGGTCAACGGTATCGGGGAACGGGCGGGGAACACCCCGTATGAGGAGCTGGTCATGGCCCTTGAGATGCTCTACGGGTATAAGACCGGTATCCGGATGGAGGAGATCTACCATCTCGCGACCTTGGTCTCGCGCTTAACCGGCATCCCGCTTCCGGTCAACAAGGCAATCGTTGGCGAGATGGCGTTTACCCATGAGAGCGGGATCCATGCCCATGGTGTCATCAGGGAGCCTGCCACGTACGAGTCCATCCGGCCTGAGATGATCGGGAGACGGCGCCGGATCGTGCTCGGCAAGCATTCCGGGTCGGCATCGGTCGAGGCTGCGCTCCACGAGATGCACTACGCAACCGATGAGAGCCAGCTGAAGGAGATCGTCAAACGGATCAAGAAACTCGGGGATGAGGGAAAAAGGATCTCCGATACCGACCTTATGGCGATCGCGGATGCGGTTCTTGCCATCGAATGCAAACCGTTCATCAAGCTGCGGCAGTTCACCGCAGTCTCCGGAAGTTCCATGATGCCGACTGCCTCGGTGACGCTCCTTGTCAACGGGCAGGAGATCACGGGGGCTTCCACGGGAGACGGCCCGGTCGATGCCGCCATGCAGGTGCTGAAAAAATCCGTTGCCGATGTCGCAGACATCCGGCTCGAGGAATACCATGTGGACGCCATCAGCGGCGGCACCGACGCTCTCGTGGAAGTTACCGTAAGATTAAGTAAAGACGGGAAGATACTTACTTCACGCGGTGCTCGCACCGACATCATCATGGCCAGCGTCGAAGCAATGATCGCCGGCATGAACAGACTACTGAGGGAAGAACATGAAGACCGGGGCAAAA
>CAZNLI010000024.1:0-25704 GCA_964574125.1 uncultured Methanoregula sp. | reverse complement strand
CATCCTCGACCGGGCACTTCTCCGGCCGGGACGGTTTGACCGGATCATCGAGATCCCGCTCCCCGATGTTGCGGGAAGGCTCTCCATCCTGAAAGTGCACACCCGTTCCCTGACCATGGACGAGAATGTCAACCTCAACGAGATCGCCTCATTGACGGACGCGAGGAACGGGGCGGACTTAAAGGCAATCTGCATGGAGGCCGGCATGTTCGCCATCCGGAAAGATCATCCCGCGATCACCCAGCAGGACTTCATCGCTGCGATCGGGAAAGTCACGACTGACTTCTCCCGGGCCCGGTCCCCGGATGCCGAAGGCACGATGTTTGCATAAAATAGATCCGGGGTAAGGTTACCTTTTTTATTACTGAAATCAGGGTTCAGAATATTATCCGGACATCCGGCTGGCATTTCCATCAATCACAGGCAGCCATTGAATCGTGTCAAAACACAGAACAAGAATCATAGTAACGAAAGCATTCACCGTTTTCGTTTTATCTGCCGCCGGAGCATGTCGATATTGTCGAGCGGGTCCTGCATCATCTCCGAATAACGCTGGGACATCCCGCCCTTTCCATCATCCTTCCGCTGGTTCCCGAACATGTCGCTGGTACGGTTGTCGGCACTGAGTTGTTTTTTCAGCCCCCGTTCCATCCGCGTATCTTTTACCGCATGGCTCACGCCGAACTTGTTCCTTTCCTGGGGGGCGTTGCGTGAAAGCCGGCCGGCCGCCTCCATATAGATATCGTGGGCGCTTCTTCCGGTCCCGTTCTTATTCCTGACCTTCCTGAGTTCGTCTTTCTGGAACACATCCTTGATTGCCTGGAGATCGGCTTTCCGGAGATCGCCGATACTGAGGATAGCGATAAGCGGGGGAATTCCCCTGGCGTCATACGTTGTGGACAGCGCATCCTTCCCGCACCTGCGGATAAGCACCGGCCGGATCCCCTTGTCGATTGCTTCGGCAAGCATATGGAGCGCCGTGGTGCCCTGCCAGTTCACGCTGGCAATATTCCCTGCGTCGGCAACCATGACGAGCGCTGCCCGGTCGATCTTTCCTCCCCGCTGGATGACTTCGAGGACAAATCCACCCCCCCGTTTGCAGTCATCCCGGATGAACTCGCGCAGCATCTGTCGTTTCTCTCCCGAAAGCCCGTCGCCGGAATCTGACATTTCGTCGATCAGGTCTTCTGCCGACAGGTATAATCCGGTAAAGAGTACCCCCCATGCCTCGGCCAGCTTGTCCGGTGCAATAACCCGGGATCCGGACGAAAGCCCGGATTCAAACATCCCAAGCAGTTCCTCCGGACTGGCGTTCTCAAGCACAGCCCGGTCAATATTTGATGAGGGCGTCCTAAGCATTGTAATATTTTAAGCCGTGATTTTATTTTTATGTATGGATCTGACGGGCATTACCATAAACAGGGCTTATAATCTGCCGGAATGACCGTCTACCGGCGGAACCACACAGGAAAACCTCAGAGACCGGGTGGTTAGACCTGGTCCGGATTTCCGGTATCCGGCGCTACGGATTCGTCGAATGAAAGATCCGGTTCCCGGTCTTCAAGGGAGATATCTTCCACCTCGTCCTCCCGGCACCAGACGATAATCGTCCTGTCAACGCCGATGATATCCTGCTGGTATTCATCGGCGACAGAGCCGGGTGACATGACCACAGCACTTACAAGCTGGCCATTCTTAAAGCCATAAAGCCGGCGGTATTTCCAGGAACCTCCGAGAACAACAGCGCGTTCGTAATATACGTCCTGCGCAAGCTGGTGGGTGCAGAAGATCCCGGTATCAATCTCAAAGAGCACCTCGCGGACATACCGGCGGACATACCACCGGAGCTCGGCGACGAGCGAGAGGGCGGAACCAATCATCGAGACCGAGACCGAAACGCCGCAGGGGATCTTTTTCGGGTGGTAAAAACGCAGCGCGAGCCGGCTCGTCTCGGACGAGAAGAGGACGTGATGGAGATCGACGCCGTCCCGCTGGAGAAAGAGGATGTTCATGGGATGCCAAAATTCATGGGATGCCTGAAAGCGCGCTACGTCCCGGTTCAGGTATACATCCGCCCATCGAAGGATTCCTCGCTCATCACCTTATGGATCGCATCGGTAAAATCCTCACGGCTGACAAAATCCGCATCGCGGCGTACAGCGATCATGCCGGCCTCCCGGCAGATCGCCTGGAGTTCTGCGCCGGTGGACTCTTCGGTGATCGCTGCAATCTCTTCGAGATCGACACCGGAGAGTCTCATGCGTGACGAGTGAATCTTTAAGATCTCGAGGCGCCCGGCCTTGTCCGGGAGCGGGATCTCGATGATACGGTCGAACCGGCCGGGCCGGAGAAGCGCGGGATCCAGCATGTCGACCCGGTTGGTCGCCGCCATGATCCGGACGTCCCCCCGGTTGTCAAACCCGTCCATCTCGGCAAGGAGCTGCATGAGCGTGCGCTGCACCTCGGCGCTGCCGCTCGTGCCGTCGTTCGTGCGCATACTGCCCACGGCATCGATCTCGTCAATGAAGACGATTGCAGGGGCTTTTTCCCTCGCAAGCATGAAGAGCTCCCGCACAAGACCTGCCCCTTCTCCGATGAACTTGTGGACAAGCTCGGAGCCCGACATCCGTATGAACGTTGCCTTCGCCTCGTGGGCGACCGCTTTTGCGATCAGTGTCTTTCCGGTGCCCGGGGAGCCGAAGAGCAGGATCCCCTTGGGGGGCTCCACGCCGATCCTCCGGAATATCTCCGGTTTTGTAAGCGGGTACTCGACTGCCTCGCGCACTTCCTTGATCTCGTTCGAAAGACCGCCGACATCCGCGTAGGTAATCGTCGGCGATTCATCGAGCTCCATCACCCGGACCCGGGAGTCATAGATATTGCCGATCAGCTTGACAATCGAGAGCGCATTGTTGACCGCAACCTTGACACCGGGCTTGAGGAGCGGGAGCATCTCCTCGCCGGCATGGGTCAGGTATTCCTGGTTGTTCCCCTGCTGGCGCAGGTAGATCTCCCCGTTCTCAAGGACATCGACGACAACCGCGACAAAGAGGGGCAGCCGTTTCAACTGGGCATTCTCCCGCCGCAACTGGGAATTTTCCTTCTGGATCTCCTCGATCTTCAGTTTCAGGTCGAGGATAGAGGCTTCCAGTTCATTGACCTGGATCCTGAACTTGAGTTCGTCCGCACCGGGACTGTTACGTGCAGCGCTCTCTTCCATATGCCTCTTATATCTGCCTGTTCAAACATAAATTAGGTGTGATTTTGCTAATCCGGGGCAGGGGAATTTCACGGGGCGTTGCTGCCGGAGAGATCCTGGTGAGCACTGCCCCGATCTCGTTTCTTTCAGGGGTCGACCCGGAGACCGGGACCGTTGTTGAGAAAGGGCATCCGCTCTGCGGCATACGGATCGCGGGAAAGATTCTCGCTTTTCCGTATGGCAAGGGCTCGACCGTAGGTTCCTACATCCTGTATGCCCTGAGCCGGAACGGGAATGCCCCGGCAGGGATCATCAACGAGGAGGCCGAACCGATCATCGCAACCGGGGCGATCATAGGCAAGATCCCCATGATCGACCGGATTGGAATGCCGGTGACCCGGCTGAAAACCGGTGCCCGTGCAACGCTTGACGGGGAGAGCGGGGATCTCTCATACGATGGCGAACTGGAGCCATGCGTATAACCGCCGGGATCAAAATACTCTTATAACGCCTCTTTTAAAAGTTCATGTATGAAGAAAATTTTATTCATCACCCTTCTCCTTGTCGCCCTGCTCGTTGCTGCGAGCGGCTGCACGGGCACGAAGACCCCGACAACTACCGCTACCACAACCGCGACCGGAGGCACACAGTCCCAGCAGACCAGTGCCGTTGTGACCCTCACGACCGGCCCGCTCGACACTATGCCCTCGAACCAGCTCGTCACGGTCGATGTCGGCCAGAAAGAGTACAACGGGGAGATCACGGTCACGTTCCAGGGAGGTTACGGCCAGTCTTCAACCTCGAAGGTTGTTGCAAAGCTGACCCGCATTGACGGGACAACCGACACAAAGACGATTGGCACCAACAAGGGCGATTCGGTGACGTTTTCCGGTACGCGGGGCACCGGGTTCCTCGAAGGACAGGGAGACCGGATCGAGGTCTCGGTCACGATGAACAACGGCAAGACCTACAAGATCGTCGATGTCATCCGCGAATACCGTTCACGCGCCTGAATCTTTCCATAATCCTCTTCTTTCTTCACAATCCCTTTCAGCATCCAAAGCGAAGATCCACCCGGTATGCGAATCAACTGGCGGCTCGTCCATGCGGCACGCAACTCCTATGCCGTGCTCCATGCCGCCTGCGGTCAGGCGGGATTTGCCCTCCGGCCCGCAGATGCCCCGGCAGACGATGTAACCTGCTACTCGCTCAATTCGCTCAATGAACCCTTCTTCCGGGACGAGATCGCATCCGCCGGCTGCACTACCATCGTCGGAGGACCGCATGCAACCGCCCGGTACCGGGAGGTTGCGCAATACGCCGATTACGTGGTTGTCGGGGAGGGGGAATACACCCTTCCCCGGCTGCTCGCCTCGATCGAGGACGGGGCGGAAAAACCGGTCCCCGGCGTTGCAACAAAGGACTGGTACGAACCTGCGAAGTCAGCCGTCCTGCTCGATGCGTTTCCCGCGTTCTCGGAGATGAAAGGCTACGTCGAGATCTCCCGGGGGTGCCCGCATGCCTGCGGATACTGCCAGACGCCCCGGATCTTCGGCTCCTGCATGCGGCACCGCTCGATCGACGCGATTGCCCGTTTCGCGAACCGGTACGGGCATGCCCGGTTCGTTACACCCAACGCCTTTGCGTATGGTTCCGATGGCATCCATCCCAGCTGGGAGAAGATCGAACACCTGCTGCGCCGGCTCGATCACAAGATCTGGTTCGGTACGTTCCCATCCGAAGTCCGGCCGGAGTTCGTCTGTGAAAAAGGGCTCTCCCTTATCGGGGATTACTGCGCCAACCGGAAACTTCACTTCGGCGCGCAGTCAGGCAGTGACGCGGTATTATCCCGCCTCCACCGGGGGCATACCGTCAGCGACGTGGTTGCGGCAGTCGAGCTCTGTCTTGATTACGACATCACACCAGTCGTCGATTTTATCGTCGGCTTCCCGTTCGAGACGGACGAGGATCAGCAAATGACCGCCGACATGATTGCATGGGTCGCGGACCGGGGGAAGGTGCATGCCCACCGGTTCCTCCCCCTCCCGGGAACGCCCCTTGAAGGCACCGTCCCGCGCCCGATCCTTCCGGAAACCGCGCACCTGTGCGGAAGACTGGCATTTTCCGGCAGATTGACGGGTTCCTGGGACGATTCTCAGATAAGGTTTTTTTAAGTCCCATCCAAACTGATAGGCATGAAAGATGTGCTTCTCATAGCAGATCTCCATGGTCAATTTGGTAAAATTGATTCATTTCTGGAATTAAATCCGGAAGCTGTCTTTATTGCAGGCGATATCACCAATATGGGCCCCGCGGACTCCATCGATGATGTTTTATCCCGCATCGATGTCCCGTGTTTTGCGGTGCCCGGAAACTGCGATCCCCGCGATACTGTTGATGCACTTGAACACTCTGATGCTGTCTGTCTCCACGGTTCCTGCATGAACTTAGGGAAGATGACAATTGTCGGCATTGGCGGGTCGAACCCGACACCGTTTAATACCCCGTTCGAACTGACGGACAAGCAGATCGACGATCTTCTCACCCCGGCGATGAGCAAGATGGAGAAGTCGACATTCAACATCCTCCTCTCCCATGCCCCGCCATATGGTGCCCTCGACAATCCAGCGGGGGAACATGTCGGCAGCCAGAGCATCCTGAAACACTTAAAATCCTTCGACCTTGTCTGCTGCGCCCACATCCACGAGCAGCGCGGGGTTGCCGAGCTCGACGGCGTAAAGATCGTCAACCCGGGCCCGGCCATGGACGGTTACTGTGCCATGCTGCACTTCGGGACCGAGCCAAAGGACATCAAAATCGAGATGCTCACGCTTTAGAAAGAATTAACTCAAGGTACGAGGAGAGGATTGCCTCTCCGGTAATACCCAGTTCCTTTTTCAGCCGCTCGATGGTTGCAAGGGCCGTGGACCGGTCGTTCCCGGTGATAACCTCGATCTCGACAAACGTCCCGAGACCTTCGACCTCATCGAGCGCGACTGTCGCATCGGAGAGTGCATAGGTTTCCCGCCACTTGTCGACCGTTGCGGTTCTTGTAAAACCGAGCCGTTGCAAGACCTGTTCGAAGACTTCCCCGGACTCGACGGCAGTATTGAGTTCCTCGCGGGCTTTAAGTTTGAAACCGGGGATCTTTGCGCCTTTATAGGTCACAACGGCTTTTCCGTCTGTGTACCGGACGCGGAGCGCCTCGTCGGTTCCTGCAAAATCGCGGTGCGGGGCGTTGTAATAGATATCATGCTCGTGGTTCCGGTGAAGGAACCGGGCATTCATCTCCCGGAGTGCGTTACGGACTTTTGAAAGGTTCTCTGCCCTTGCTTTCAGTTCGATCTCAAGCATGAACTGCCACAGGTTTATGTGGTTCTGTTGTGATTTAATATACTCAGGTACAGTCATGACGATAAAAGAAGGAGATTTCATAAAACTCAGCTATACCGGCAGCACCGCCGGCCGGGTTTTTGACACAACGGACGAAGAGGGATCTAAAAAGGCAGGGATTCACTCGGAGAACGCAATCTACGGCCCTGTCACCGTCTGCGTCGGGAGCAGGCACGTCATCGTCGGGCTTGACGAAGATATTGTCGGGAAGGATGTCGGGTACAAGGGTTCGGTCACCGTTCCACCGGAGAAGGGCTTCGGCGAGCGGGATCCCCGGCGTGTCCAGTCGTTCCCCAAGAACAAGTTCAAGGAGAAGCCGGTCCGCGGGCAGGCCATCAGGGTTGAGGAGATGGGTGAAGGTACCGTCGTCGACGTGATCGGGGCACGGGTCATCGTGGACTTCAATCCTCCGCTTGCCGGCATGACCCTTGATTACGAATACACAATCGAGGAACTGGTTGAAGATCCCCTCGAAGAGTTGAAGGGTCTGATCCGGCTCTATGCCGGAAGAAACCTTGAGGTATCGATGGACGACGGCAAGGTCTCCGTCACCCTCCCGGCCGGAATCACCTATGACCGGCGCTGGCTGCTCTGGCGCGGCAGGATCATCCACGAAGGCTTCGAGCTGATCAAGGGGATCTCCGAGATCGCACTCGTCGAGACGTTCAAAAAGCCGGAAGAGAAGAAAGAATAATTTTTTCAGTCGTTTTTCTTGTAAATCCCACGGGATTTCCTCCGTTCTCCTTACAGGGTACGGAAAAATAATGCAAAACGTTCATATTCCCGCCTTGTAGTATATCATCTTTCAGGGACTCCTGAAAAGAAGCGACCATGACGGGACTGCCTGATGTCGGGATAACCGGAGAGGACACCTCTGCACTGGAGGCAAAGGGAGACGTCCGCACGCTTATCCGGCTGCTCGGGCACGACGATCTTCCTGTACGGTCGCGTGCCGCAGACGTGCTTGCCGGATGCGGACCTTCAGCGACTGCACCCCTCGTTACAGCTCTTGACTCCCGGGACAGCAGGATCCGGCTGGGAGCGGCGTATGCTCTCGGATTCCATCACGATCCGGGCACGCTGCGTATCCTGATCCGGTGTGCCCGCGCGGACAAAAGCACCGAAGTCCGTCTCGCGGCACTCCTTGCGCTCGCAGAACGTAACGATCCCTCTTCGATGCAAACGTTCCTCGAATCAATGACCGATCCCGACCGGTGCGTCCGGTACGGGGCGGCGGTTTCTCTCAAAAAGATCGGCTGGAAAGCAGGCGACGATGCCGACAAGGCGCGTTACGCGATTGCTCTCCAGGACTGGGTGGCGGTCTCGCAGCTGGGAGCGGTGGCGGCAGGACCGCTCCGCGGGATGCTGAAAGATAACGATCCGGCAACCCGGATACAGATCATCGGATTGTTAAGCCGGGCGGGTACCGGTGAAGCAGCGGAGGGGTGTGCACGTGCACTGCAGGATTCCCGGGATACAGTCCGGTACCAGGGACTGCTCCTGGCAATACGGTGCGGGATCTCCGCCGACCGGCTTCCCCTCCTCCTTGCACGGCGCGAGCGGACCGGCCCGGACCCGGCAGCTGCCGCCCTCCTGAACTTCCTCTTCCTCGGCATCGGGTACAATTACCTCGGGAAATGGTGGGGATTCCTCCTCTTCATGACGTACATGTCGATCCTCGTTCTTGCCCAGCTGCAGGCCGGGCCGCTGCTCCCGTATCTCTTTGCGTATCCGATAACCGCGATCTTTGCAGTGCAGACGTATTTCATGGCAAAAAAGATCGCGGATACTTCGGGGGTGGGATCCTGATCCCCGGGTTATTTGATCCGACGATCGCGCAGGTCGCACGGTACCGGGAGCAGGGGAATCTCTCAGGCCTGATCCGGGCTCTCAGGGCACGAGACTTCCGGGTGAGCGAGGCTGCGTCCGAGGCGCTCGCTGCCATGGGGACCGGGATTACCCGGGATCTTCTCGCAGAGCTCTGGAAAGGAGACCGGAAATCCCGTTTAGCCATCATCGGGATCTTTTCAAAGACCCGTGACAGGATCGCTGTCGATCCGCTCATTGCGATGCTCTCGGATCCTGCCGGCGAGATCCGGTGGCAGGCAACAATTGCGCTCGGGGAGATTAAGGATCCGCGGGCAACCGCCCCGCTTGTCACGGCTCTTCTGGATCACGACAAGTATGTGCGGTTCGGTGCCGCGACTGCACTTACGAAACTCGGGTGGGAACCTTCCGGAAGCGCGGAGATGGCAGGCTATTATGCAGCAGTCCAGGAATGGGACGCAGTGAAAAATATCGGGCAGCCGGCAATTGCCCCGCTCGATGCCCTGCTCAGCGATCGCGATCCGGCTATCCGGCAAAAAGTTGTCAGGACATTTGGAGAGATTGGCGGGAGTGCCGCTGCCCCCTCCATCATCAGGGCGCTCGGTGATGAAAACCGGGATGTCCGGTGGCAGGCAGTCCTCGCATCGCAGCACTGCGCTATCCCCCTTGCCCGGGTGCCCGGTGCATTGTCGGCCCGGCCGAAAACCCGGAAAAATCCGCTCATCGCAGGTTTCATGAACTTCATGCTCCCCGGGCTGGGCTACGGGTACCTTGGCAAATGGTGGGGGATCATGATCTTCCAGATCGACATCACGGTAACAGTCTGGCTCTTTAAGATGGAGGGGGAATCGGGTTCGTACCTGATCCTGTTCCCGGTATATTTCATCCTTGCAATCCATGCATGGTACATTGCCGAGAATATGCCGGAAGAACCGGCATAGAATAGTCTGTACGTGCGTTCATGCGATACGTAAAAGCGTTATATGGACGATAGGGATATAACCCGGACTGTTTCCCGTAATTTTTGCCTGTAATCACATCCTTCGCTTTCCGGGGTGCATTAATAACTAAAAGTTAACAGCAGCGTAAGAAAGACCAGTATTCAATTTTGAATTTAAAATTGAGTGGCATATATTTATAATCTCGTAATTGCAGTAATCCTTCATTTTGAGGTGCAGGGATGGTCGAAGCGAAGCGGCTCGTATCAAAGACGCAAAAGAAGGTAACTTCACGGGAGAAGAAACCGGGCAGGCCGGCGGAACATGATAAGAAGATCAAACCCCCCGGATACAGACCGGAGTTCCGGATGAATATCGGCGCAAGGAATCCCTATGTACTCGCGCTCCGGCAGCTGAAGTCAACGGGGGAGTATCCGGGCAAGACCGGACCGGAATACCTGAAAACCATGATGGAGGCAGCCTACCCGGAGGTGCCCCTTGAGCAGATGTTCGATCCAAAGTACGGTTCTCCGGTCTACCATGGGATTTACCATGCAACTAAGAAGGCATTGAAGTGTCACCCGGCACTGTACAGCGACCATCTCCGTATTGCGCAAAGAGATCCCGGAAAAGGGCCGGGCGCAGAACTTCCCGGGTGCAAAGACCTGATGAGAAGCGACGGGCAGACCGGTGTGATCAACCAGAAAGCAGTCCGGTATGCGAACGATAACGCCGCAAAAGCGAACTTTGGTATCGAGTTCAACGATCCGGTCCAGGGCTGCGTTGCGGACTGCTGGTTCATCGCCTCACTCTGCTCTGTCGCATGGGCAGAGACAAACGCATATCCGCGGTGCCTTTCAAAAGCCAATCAGTATCCCGTGCTTGACTTCCATCCACCTGACGATCAATCCGTTGTTCCACCGAAGATCTACTGGCCCTATCCCGCTGAAATAAAAACGACGGCAGAATTCTATACTGATAAGGCATCCGGAAAAAAACCGTACTATACCCGGACCAATACGACAATGCAGCTGGCCGGCTACTATGAATGCTGGCCCGGTTATTATGAGAAATGTTATGCCGGGTACTGGCAGAAGAACAGGATCCCCGATATCCCCGGAACTCCCAACAGATTTTCCGAAAACGATGATCCAGACTACGCGGTATTGAACTTTAAGACCCCGGATTTTGCGATGCGGGATCTTACCGGCAAGGTCACCACGATAAAGTACACGCTGGACTATATCAGGGCCGGAAACGGCCCGGCAACTATCATCACGGATATCAGAAAAACACCGTGCGGGGGTGTTGCATTGGCCAATGGCATTTTTATCCCGACAAAGAAACCGGTGACGGCGTATACGTATTTCTCAGGCGATACCGTTCCTCCGGAAGCAAATTCCCCCGTCAGGGTTGCCTATGACAGTCCGGGCATGCCGGCTAACCATGCCTTCTCCATCCTCGGGCTGTACCAATATGCCGGCATCCAGTACGTGGTCCTCCGGAACCCCTGGGGCCTGACCTCATACCCGGCTGACTTCAATGCCGATTGCCAGCAATATCTTTCGACGACCCTCGCGACGATTCCCAAGGCTGCGTATATCAGGGATCTTGCATATGAGGGCATCTTTACGCTGCAGAGCTCCTGCTTCATGCGGTACTTCGAGGCATTCATCTGGACAAATTAAAATCTGGCACTACGAGGCGGATGGACTGATACCAGGGATGTGATGCAAGGTGATTCCCGTATGAAAAACAGCCACGGTTTTCGTCTTGTGCTGTTCTTTCTGGTTTGTATACTATTTTTTGCTGTTTCCTGTTCCGGTATGCCCCTGACTGGCACCCTCACCCCCATCACCGATGCAAACAGTTCAGTCTCTCATTATGAGCCTGCGATCAATGGCGATTATCTTGTCTGGCGGGATGACCGGACGGGGGATAGCAACGTCTACCTGTATGATATCAGTACCGGTATAGAACGGCAGCTTTCTACAACTCCGTGGTACGAGATGCAGCCGGTTATCTCCGGCCATTATGTCGCCTGGCAGGACGACCGCTATTCTGATTCCAATAATTACGATATCGTCCTGTACGATCTTGATACGGGTATGAGTACCCGGATTGCCAACGAAACCGGGGAGCAGGCCAATCCGGCCATTGACGGCAACATCGTCGTATGGCAGGATTACCGCAACGAGGCAGACTATGAGATCTACCTGTATTCCATCTCCGATAAGACTGAAACGCAGGTCAGCAGTGCCGGAGGAGACCAGCTCTTCCCCCGGGTTTCTGATAATATCGTTGTCTGGGAGGATGCTTCGTCATCGCAGGTTATGGTCACGATGTACGATTTCGCCGGGAACCAGACTCCATTCCAGCCGGTCTCTTTCGGAGCAGGTGAAGAACAGTCCCGGCCCGTGGTAAAAAACAATTTCCTTGCATGGTCCGACAACCACGAGTTCCCCTCCTATCCCCATATCTACCGGAAGGATCTGGCAACGGGCGGGATCGAAGATATTACGCCGGATGATCATGAACACACCAACCCGGATATCGACGGCACGCGCGTTGTCTGGACCGAACTTGGGGATATCTACCTGAACGATACCGCCGTCCCCGGTTCAAAGACCCGGATAACCGTTACTGGCGAGGAAAATCCCATTGAGAACATACGGATTTCCGGGGATCGTATCGTCTGGCGGGAGACGGACGGGTCAACCGGTATCGACACGATCTACCTGTTCACCATCGGCAGTAAAGAAGAATGCCCGGACGCTGATTTCGCCATCCAGCCGTCGCAGAGCGGTCCCGTTCCTTTCATGGTCACCTTCACCGATACCTCAACCGATCCGCCCGGAAATCCCATTGCCCACTGGACATGGGACTTTGGCGACGGGTTCACGTCAACTGAACAGAACCCGGTCCATGAATATACCGGACCCGGGACCTATGATGTCCGGCTGACTGTCGACAACCCCCTCTGCCGGAATATTACGGAGATCGATCCCGGTTACCGGATCACAGCAGGGGCAGCACCTGTTGCGGGGATCATCGCCAGCACCACTTCAGGTATGGTTCCCCTCACCGTCACATTCACGGATACATCGGCAGCGGCAGATGCATGGAACTGGTCCTTTGGAGATGGCACCTATGCGGAAACCAACCCGGCAACCCATACTTACACCAGCGGAGGGACGTATACCGCCCGTTTGGTCGATGCAAATGAGTATGGCACTTCGGTGGCAACAAAAACGATTCATGCCCTGACCGGCGCCAACGAGAACGCCTGTACCGGCATCGACGGGATTTCCCTTGATAACCGGTTCGGAGGTCAGTTCCTGGTATTCGATGGGACGGTGCTCCCCGGCTACGAACTTTCAGATGAATTTACCCTCATCTCTCCCCCGCTTCCCGGTTCCGGGTGGCAGAATATCACGTTCCTTTCAGAAGACGACACCGGGTTTTACGATCACGGGAATGGCACCGTTACGGGTAACCTGACCGGCGTGATCTTCCAGGGGAGCGTAATACAACCGGCAGGTTTTTCCGATTCGGTCGGATCGCAGAGTTCGATCAATTATGCGCTGAACCTCGCACGGTATCCTGAAGACGGAACAATAAATACCCAGGTATGGGAAGGTGTCCTGCCTTCGGATCTTGAAAAATTCCGGCTCATCGGCCACGGCGGCGGGTGGTCGCATGTCCTTGAAATCGCTTATACGATAAAATTCACAAAAACACACGTTTCTCCGGCGTATCCGGCAACGATTTATTTCAGTGTCAGCTCTTCATGGGTCAGGAAGTTCTGGGCGTCAGCGGATGAAGGCCGGGATCATACATTTTTGATGAGGATTGGCGATGATGGGAAAGGGGAAGTGCTCCACACATGGTACCTGTATTCGGATGCGACAACAAACCTCGATTACTTTGAAGCCGATTCTCCGAGGGGTTTATCGACATTCGGCGTTTCAAATCTCGCCGGATCCGGTAACCTCTTCCAGTTGATCGACCTGTCCGTCGCACAGCGCATCGGGGAAGACAGCTCGTCGGATTCCGGGGATTCTCCTGCACCGGCTGCACCGGAAATTCCGGCGCCACCGTCAGGCCCGCAGCAACCGGCTCCGCCACAACCGGAGATGCCCCCCACTCCCCCGGTAACGGCAGATCTCTATTTCAATTCCCGGGGAGTCATAACCCAGGCGACGGCCCTCCGGTCAGCGGACGGCAGGGCAATCATTACCGTCAATACCGGGATAATCGCGCTCGATAATACAGGAAACCCGCTCCCGGAGATCTCGATGCAGCCTGCTCTGTCTTCGGAGATCACCGGGGAATTTCCGGATGCAACCTTCCAATATGCAGGACACGGCTACCATCTCGGGCCGGACGGTGCAACATTCTCCCCGGCAATAACGCTGACATTTTTTATTCCCGACCTGGGCTGGAACTCCGAGTACGTGATCCGGGAATACGATGCAGCAACCAGAACCTGGACAGATCTTCCGACAACCCTGCACCCGGAGTCAGGAACCATAACCGCAGAGGTTTCGCATTTCTGCTGTATCGCGCTATTCTCCCGGCCGGTCCAACCTGCGGCTGCAACGGTAGCTCCGTCAGGAATACAACAAACCCCGGCAATGACTGCTGTCGTAACGACACCGCCGCCACCCGGTTCCGCCATGGGAATTTTCACCAATATGGTATTCTGGCTCATAACCATCCTGCGCGAAAACATTCTGGTGATTGCCGTTGCGGTCATCGCACTTGCGATAGCGTGGTTCATAACAAAGAAACGACGCATGGATAAGATCCGCTACGGCTGATGAAACTTTATAATTCCAGAAACATATGTGCAGACCGGGCCTAGTATTTTCCCGGTTTATATCTCAGCAGGGCTGCAATGCCGCCGAGCGCGTCAAGCCGTTCCCCGGGCTCAAACGAGCTTGAAAGCACAACAACTGCCGCACGCATCCCTTCAGCTTTTTCAACGAGCCGGTTAACCGCAGGATCCCGGAGCATCGTATCCGTGATCAGCACCTGTTCGGCAGCGCCAAACCCGATCGCTTCACCGACATCCCGGATGCCATAGGCAACAGCACCGTCCTGCGAGATCCGGAGGATGACATCATCCATGAGCCGTACTTCACGGACGAGCTGGAGGTCGCCCACCAGTTTCTCGATCGCACCAAGCCCGATCACGTCCTGCACGGCCCCGCGCCCGATCCTCCGGGTCTCGATGACAAGCACCCGGGATGCAAGGGCGGCATCCTTTCCCTTCAGGTACTTTACGAAATCGTCCTTGACAAAACCCGGCCCTGCAATGACAAGCGGGCCGGTGATGGTAGCACAATAGACAATCAGCTGGTCGAAGAATGCCTGCCGGGTGTTCAGCTCCGCACCTTTCCCGCTTCCCATCGTAACCGTGACGACACTCTCCGGCCCGTACTGCCGGAGCCGGAAGAGTTCTGCCTCGCCTTCCTCGATGGTTAGGATATGGATCACGCCAAAGACCGAGGCTTTCACGGCGCGGTCGATCCTTTCAAGGTCAACCTGCCGCCAGCCCCGGATCACGGAGATCTCGTAGCCGGTCTCGACATTGAACGTATGGTGGGAGCCTGCGTCCACGCCCTGCTCGATAACGCCGCTGATCCGAAGGCGCACGCCGTGGACGGAGAACTCAGCCTTCTCGACCCGGACACCAAGCCGGACCGGCCGTTTCTCCACCTTCTCGGGGCGGATCTTATCGGCGGAGGACTCCACGCTCCGGAGCGTCGTTGCAAAGACGAGATCGCCCGGGGCAATCAGGTGCTGGAGGTGCCAGAGGTCGTCGATGCTCTCCGGGAGGAGCCGGATCTCGCCGTACCCTCCCCGGATTTCACCCTGCTCCGCCTTCATATGCCCCCTGCAATGTCCGAGCCGCCGGGCGGGACAAACGCTGCCACCGCATCGGTGTTCAGGACTGCCTTGATCCCTTTGAACTCGTCGTCGCCTGCCTTTTCCCGGAGGATCCGGAGCACTTTCTTGGCAACGTCATTGGGCTCGAACTGGCCCGGCTTTAACCCGACAACAATCTTTGCCCGGGCTTTCACCGCTGATAGGGCACCCCCGATCACGGCCGCCTGTGGTTCGAGCTGCAGGCCGATTGCGACACCCAGCGGGACATTCCGGTAATACGTCCGCTCCCCGCGGACGATGAAGGAGCCCCGCACAACAAACTCCCCATGCTCCGGGGTCTTGCTCACCTGGTCCGGTCGCGCACTGTACACGTCAGCTGAGAAATGCCCGCTCTTCCATGCGCCGGAGAACGATGCGGCAAACTGCGCAACCTCGTCCATCCGTTCTGTCTGTCCCTTGACGATCACGACGCTTGCCCCGTGCACGTCGGCATGGACGAACGTGTCGCCGCCGGCCATGTACTTCTTGACCAGTTCCTCGTTCTGGCCGGCGTCCCGGCCGCCAAGCACGACGACGCCATCGGATGTGATGAACCAGCGGAACCGGTGATACCACTGCTTTTTAAGGACCGACACCTCCTTCCGTTGCACCTTTCGAACGGTGACGGGTTTTGCCATCGCGGCAATCGCACCCTCTTTCTTCCGCCGGAACTTCTTGACCTCGTCATAGTACCGGCCGGCATTCTGTTCGACGCTCTCGCCGACATAGATCATCACCGGCTCCCCAAGGTCAAGTTCGACTGCCGCCTTGTCCGGGTGGACGGCGAGGATCTTCGATGCCGGTCCCTGCGGGTTCTTCTTCAGGATTCCCGCGATCTCCTGCCACGACCGCTTCGCACTTTCTTTCGAGAGGATAGTTATGGCCTCGGCGACAAGAGCGTAATTCTCGTAGATGGCTGCAGCGATCCGCTCGGCCCGGGTAATCTTTGCATCGAACTTTTTTATCGCGGCCTGCTGGTGGCGCCGGATCATCTCGGCCTTGGGGATCTTCTCCTTCTGTGCCCGGACAACAGCGGCTTTTGTCATCGGGTAGTACGCATCCAGCGCGTCGTTGAACGAGGAGAACGGTGCGGTGTCCCCGCCATCATCGAGCCGGACCGGTTCGCAGCTCTTCGGGGAGATGACCGGGACCCGGTTGTGCAGGACCCGGTCGAAGAGATCGCGGATTGCGGCATACAGGGGAGCCGGGTCGGCGGCGTTTGCCGGGAAGGACCGCTCCATTCCCGCAACCCGGCAGGTGTATTCCGCGTACGTCCCGCCCAGCATGCAGCCGATGGCAAGCGCCCGGACAAGGTCCCGTTCGTCGTTTTTCAAGAATTCCGCGAACAATTCAGGAGTGGCTGTCGGGTCGGTGGTGGAGAGCGCGTAGGGAGCGCCGGTTATAACCTCCCGTTCCCTGAACCGGTGGGACGCGAGAGGCTTGATGATCCGGCGTTCCGCATCGGCAAGGATGACGTTGCCGTCGTCATAGAGCTCGATGATGAGGAAAAACGTTGTGCTCCCTTTCCCGATCTCGAAGATCAGGATCCGTTCGAGGCCGTGCTGCCGGATCGAGAGGACCTTGCCGCCCGAGAGGTGTTTCCGCAGCAGCATCGCGAACTGGGGCGGGTTCTTGGGAGCTGCCGGCAGGTCTTTCACCAGGTGAGCCCGTCGTCCGGCTTCTACGATAAACTGGTATTTTGCATGGTTCTCCCCATTGAGACGGATCGCGAGCGTCCGTGGATCGAACTGGTAGACCTTGTCCACCCAGAGCGGCAGCTTGTCCTGCAGTTCCGCAACGACTGCCTTTACATCGATCCCGCTCATCCCGGTTTGTGTCGCCATCTGCCTGTACCAAATTACATATGGCTTGCGCACTAAAAAATAAGTCTGCGATATGGAGGAGCCATGAGCGACGGAGAGACCGCAGAACAGCCCCAGCTGACAAAAAAACAGAAGACGCAACAGGAGAAACAGGCCGAGCATATCGGGCGGATGAAGCGGACGCTCATTGCCTGCCTGCTTGGGATGTTTGCCGGCGTCCTCTCGTTCTATATCATCCCGTCGGCAGACAGTGCAGGAATCAACAGCCACACCCTGCTCGCCTTCTTCCTGATGCTTGCGGCAGTCGTCGTCCAGAAACACATCTTCATGCTCATCGGCATCGGCACGGAGAAGCTCGGCGGCAAAGACTGGTTCTACCAGGGATTCATGACCTTTGCGCTCTGGTTCATGACATGGGCAATCCTCCTCACCTCCGCCATCACTGCCTGAATTTTTAAGAAGAACGGGACAGGAAGAATCCATGCGGATCGCTGTTGTTCACAAGGACCGTTGTCATTCCAAAAAATGCGGCTCGGAATGCATCTCGTACTGCCCCCGGGTCCGCACCGGCGACGAGACAGTGCTGCTCGGGGAAGACGGGAAGGCGTTCATCTCAGAGGAACTCTGCGTAGGGTGCGGCATCTGCATCAAGAAGTGCCCGTTCGAAGCGATCGATATTGTCAGCCTTCCCGAGGAACTTGAGCATCCCACCCACCGGTACGGGAAGAACGGTTTTGCGCTGTACGGCCTCCCGATCCCCATTGAAGGGAAAGTGACCGGTATCCTCGGCGCAAACGGAATCGGGAAGAGCACGGCGATCCGGATCCTCGCCGGCCAGCTCCGCCCCAACCTCGGCAGCTTCGATATCGAGGTTGCGTGGGAGGAGATCCTGAAACAGTACGCCGGCACCGAGCTCTTCGATTACCTCCAGACGGTTGCAAAGAAGGGGATCAAAGTCGCAACCAAGCCCCAGTATATCGATTATATCCCGAAAATGTTCACCGGGACGGTCGGCGACCTCCTGAAAACAACCGATGAACGGGGTAAGCTTGCCGATCTTGTCCCGGCACTGCGCCTCGATACCATCATAAACAACCAGATCGGATCGCTCTCCGGCGGGGAACTCCAGCGGGTCGCCATTGCCGCGTGCCTTGCCCGGTCTGCCGACTTCTACTTCTTCGATGAGATCACGCCGTTCCTGGATATCTACCAGCGGATAGCAGCGGCAAAGCAGATCCGGGAACTGGCGCAGTCGCGCCCGGTCGTGATCGTGGAGCACGATCTTGCAATCCTCGACATGCTCGCCGATACCGTCCATGTCGGGTACGGCAGGCCGTCGGTCTTCGGTATCATCACCCGGCCCAAGGGGGTGCGGGTCGGGATCAACCAGTATCTCGACGGGTTCCTTGCCGAGGAGAACGTCCGGTTCCGCGATACGCAGGTGGTCTTCGAGAAACGGGCGCATGAGAAGGGATCGTCCCGGCAGGACCTTGCAACAATCCCGGCGATGACCAAGCAGTATGACTCGTTCAGGCTCACGGTAAACGGCGGTTTCATCCGGTCCGGGGAGGTGCTTGGGATTGTCGGGGCAAACGGGACCGGGAAAAGCACGTTTGCAAAACTCCTTGCCGGCGTGGAAAAACCCGATACCGGTTCCGTGGAGACGACCCTGAAAGTCTCGTACAAGCCCCAGTACATCAAGGGCGACAGTACGGACACCGTCGAATTTTACCTCCGTTCGATCACGAATAAGTTCGATAGCTCCCATTACCAGCACGAGATCGTCGAGGCGTTAACCCTCCAGCCGATCCTCCAGTCCGGCCTCGATACCCTTTCCGGCGGAGAACTCCAGCGGGTCGCAATCGCGGCCTGCCTCTCCCGCGACGCCGATCTCTATGTCCTTGACGAGCCCTCCGCGCATCTCGATGTCGAGCAGCGGGTGAAGGTGACCCGGCTCATCAAGCACTTTGCCGAAGGAAAAGATGCCGGGATCCTTGTGATCGATCACGACATCTACGTCATCGACATGATCAGCGAACGGATCCTCGTCTTTGAAGGCGAGCCGGGCAGCCACGGTGTTGCTGCGGGGCCGTTCGATATGCGGACCGGCATGAACCGGTTCTTAAAAGTCCTTGACGTGACGTTCCGGCGCGACCAGACCGGGAGACCCCGGATCAACAAGCCGGACTCGTTCCTTGACCGGGAGCAGAAGTCCGGCGGGGAATATTACTACTATACTGCCGATGAGGCATAAGCCTGTGGGATTTAAAAATCCCGGTTTCTCTCTCAAGGGCGCATTTTTTCCGGAATTTCCCGGCAAAAGCGATTTCTCGTCATTTTTTCCCGCATGAAATGACCGGTTGCATGTCACGGTTGGGATCCGGCTGAGACGGATTTCTCCCCCGGAGATCGCACGGGGAATCCTGCCATTCCGGGAAGGACGGAACGGAAAAATGGCGGTTTTGGTCTTCCTCCAGAGTGCCAATATGACGGGTTCCCTGAAAAACACCACCCCCCCCACCCACGACCGGAAGAGGGTACCCCCACTTCATTCCACAAGTGGGGGGTGCCACCCTCATCATCGCATACCCATCGCGGGGGGTCGGATGGGTACACCGGTTGCCGGGTGGGGGGACCCTCTATCGGTCGTAGGTGGGGGTACCCACTCGATCTGCACGCGAAATCACGGTACCCGGGATGGACGCTCCCTCGGAGGCAGTGATGCATAATTGTGAGTGCCCGCGTCAAAGGCCTTGAAGAGGGGGGTGCCTGTCATCGATCGCGTTACCCCCTGAGGGGGGTCGCGACCCGACCCGATCGGATCGGGTGGGGGGTCCCTGTCATGTCTTAAGGTGGGGGGTGCCACCCGCTTTCCGTCGAAATGTTGCGGAATATCCGTGGAATTCAGGGGTATATGCGGGGGGTAAACGATCTCTTGAGTGGGGGGGCCGGCTCAGGGCTGATGGAGGGGGAGGCCGGGATCATTTTATTTTTGATCCGGGTTATGGAATGCTGAACGGGAAGGAGTCCGGACTTTGACAAGGGAAGGCCGGTGCCTGCTCCGGAACCTGCCGGATCTTTTCTGGTAATGTATGGATGACCGGATGATGACCACCGGAGATGAAAGCATAGAAATGAAAAGGATTATGATACTGTCAACCGCATCAACCTGCTGCCTGAACACAAAGCCCGTCGCTGGAATAGGACTATCCCCAACTTATTTTCTTCCTGCGATTGCGACGAGCGCCACAAATGCGGCAAGGATGACAGCAATGTCAACCGGAGCTTTCCGGGTCGTGGCAACAGGTGTTGCAGGTACTGATGTTGCAGGTACTGAAGTATCCTGCCGGTCCTGCCGGCTTTCCAGCCAATGCAGCGCATACGTGAGCTGGACATCCTCACCGGCCATAGCCCGGGCTACCGTTTCCCGGTTGAGCGGCACCCGGATTGTCGGGGGTACACCCCCGTCAAGCGACGCGTTGCTGTCCAGTTGTATTGCATAATTCTCATCGAGCGATGCCCCCGCCGGGAAAAGGACGTACAGGTCGAGCGGCATGATGGCCTGGAGGCCGTTGATCCCGAACGCCCCGTCGGTGCCGTACCAGGAGACGACCGCACTCCGGCCGGTCCTGGTAAGCATCATGGGAACTGCTTCGCCGGAACTGATCGTGTCCGGGGAGACGAGCATAGTGACGGGCCCGTTATACCGGACCGGCTGCGGTTTCGCCCATGTAGAGGTAAGGGGAACGGTCCGGCCGGTACCGGGGTCGTACATCGTCGCGTGCTCGAAGAAGACCGGCGTGTCCACAAACCAGCCGGCAGTGCAGGCCGCAAGGTTGTCCTCCCCGCCGCTGTTCCACCGGAAGTCGAGAACGACGCCCGGGGAGTTGTTCGCGATCGCGGACTGCATGACAGCCTTAAACGCCGGGTAAGCATCGTAGGATTCCCCGAGGATCCTGATGTACGTATACCCGCCGGGGAGTGTTCTTGCCGTCACCGTTTCCGGGGCGAGCTGCGGGGCGATGCCGTTCAAGGGGTCTGCTGCGCCGATATCGTTAATCTGCCTTCCTAAAAAGAAACTGCTCTTAATCAGGCTGTCATACGAGTCGTTGTATGCGGTGAGGGTTACGGATCGGCTCTCTTGTGCAGAACCCCCGGAAAATGTCACCGTAGCCGTTGTCCCAACCGGTGCCCGTGTCAAAAGCCGGGACTGCTGGAGCCGGATCCCCTCACGCGTGGAGGGTTTCTTTGTTGCCCAGATATACGGCGTTGCATTGATGGCGTCGTGGATCTCCCGCCCGTTCCATGCCGTCACAATGTCGCCGGGTGCAATCCCGGCCTTTTCCGCTGCGCTGCCGTCTGCCACGTAACCTGCGATCACATCGCCCGAATCGACCTGCACGAGCGCGAGCCCGAATCCCCCGCCGATGTCGGCATCCTTTGCCCCGAAGTCCCCCGATGCCGGGAGCAGGTTCGCGTGCCCGTCGGGGATTGCAAACAGGTACCCCTTGACTGCCCGGAGATATGCGGCCTTGTCTTGCCGTTTTTCCGCATCGGCCACAACCGGTTCCCACGTCCGGTTGAGCGCGTCGAAATCGACCGAACGCCATTCTGTGAACGCATACCGCTCCTTCATGAGGGTATTGAGCGCGATAAACGCGTCCGTCCACGAGAGATTGCGGTAATCGGCAGCCGGCGTCATGTTAGCCGCGACCGGTGCAAACGAAGCCGTCATCGCCGCGTTGTATGCCGTCTCGTTTCCCTGCTCAAACAGGAGACAGGGATCGTCCCAGACCGTGCAGCCGGTGCAGTTTCCTGTATCTGCTGCCACCGGTTGCAGGACTGCCGCAAGAATAACGAGGGTGAGAACAAGGCCGGGGAGCACCCGGGCGTAAGATGCGATCCGCAGGAACGGTAACATGCCCATATAATACGTCCGCTTTGTCCATAAGGAAACCGGTATGGTGCCGTTTTTCCACTTCCGGGCAGTTCTGCAAGACTTATGCCAGTATAATATCTATAAGGGGGACCCGGGAATAAGCCCCGAGAAGAAGGCAATGATGCGTTCCAGAATTGTCGGATCCTTTGCAGGTGCCCCGACAGTCATATCCACCGGTGCCTGAGATTGGGATGACATGACCGGTGAGGAGACCGACAGGGTCTCAACGCCGGTTGTCTCTCCGGATGTCGGGGTCAGGATCCGGACCGGGATGACCGGAAGGTGCGTATACTCTCCGGAATAATACCCGACATCTTTCTGCGTGGCAAACCAGAGCCGGTTCTCCGCGTCCAGAAAGACCCATGTCACGATAGCAGATGTGCCAATCCCCTCAAACCGGGACAAGTGGTACAGCACGGCTCCGTCCCGCCAGACATAGATCCCGTCATCCGTTGCTACAAAGAGCGTGCCGTCATGAGCGGCGGCAATATCGTTGATTGCAACCGGGGCTTCCGTAAGACCGGAAACCGTCAGTACCGGGTCAAAGCCGGAATCCGGGGAATACTTCGTTACGGAATTCTTGTCAAAGAGGTATGCCCCTCCAAGCGGATCCTGCCGGATATGCAGGAGCGGGGCAGGTCCGGCGGTATTGGTATCGAGGCGCTCGAACCTGACAGGATCTGCTCCGGATGGTATGCGCCAGATGCCGGCATCGTCGGTTGCGATCAGGAGGGAGCCGGTCTTTGGATCGAGGACCATGCTGTCGATCTCATAAAACCCGGGGCCGTCTTTGGACTTCGGCTTGAACCATGTCCAGCTCCCGTTCTCGTACCGGTGGATCCCTGCGTTGCCGGTGGCAACCCACATGGCATCACCCCAGCGCTGGAATGCTTTGATCCGGAGGCTCTTTAACAGCTGCTGGTCCCGGACAATCTCATACCATCCGGTCCCGTTATCGATCTGGATGCCTTCGCCATAGCCTATCCACAGGTTGCCGGAACTGTCGTACCCGATGGCGGTGATGAAATCGGAAAGAAGCCCGTACCGGATATCGTCCCGGGTGACGTGCCGGGTGCTCCAGTCCCCGTCATACTCCGACAGCCCGTAACTGGTTGCAAAGAGCACGCTTCCGTTCTTCCCGTTGATCGCTCCATGAACCTGGGTGCTGTGGATGGATCCTGACGACGGCATGAACAGCCGGATATCCGTAGGGACCGGGGGAGATTCCACAGTCGCAGGTTCAGGACCCGTGGAGTTCAAAAGAACCGTGGAATTATCCGGAGCCAAAGAATTTTCAGGGACCGCAGAGCCGTTAAGAACAGGAGAATTTACCGGATCGGCTGAAACCAACGATATGCAGAACACGACTGCGATGACGATAAGGAGGCGATCATATCTCCTTGCACGAACCATTTGCCAACCTTACCGTGACTTTCCCGTTTTCGCCGGGAGTGAAATAGACCGACCTTCCCATCTTGCCTCCGACATCCTCGGCGACAAGCCGGATGTTCTGATCGGAGAGGATACTTTTCACTTTATCGATGTTCCGCTGCCCGATATTCATGGATGCGGAGAACGCCTCGAACATCGTTGCCCCTCCGGCGATCTTGGCGATCAGGTGGTTCTTCCGTATTCCGGAGGTTTCCAGTTCCTTAAGCAGGAGAGGGATTGCGGTGTCGGCATACTTGCCGGGACGATCCGTTCGTCCCTGGCTTTCCGGGAGCATGATATGGACCATCGCGCCCGATTTCTGTTCCGGGTTATAGAGTGTCAGCCCGATACAGGATCCGAGCCCTATGGATGCCATAGGGAATGATCCTACGCGGTACTCGCCAATCCCGATCATGGCGGGCTGGTCATTTTTAGAGGTAAGGATGGTCATGGTTGCCCGGTTATGCCGCAGGTTTCATCATCTGTTCCAGCAGATCCAGCATCTTCTGGAGAGAGGTGTTCTCCGGCATAAGGATAATGTCGCTGTCGATCTTGTGTTCCTCGCAGATGAGATCCGTCCGGAACAGGAACACTTCGTCGATCTCTTCCTGCATCTGGGCAATCAGCGACTGCATTGCCGCATGGGCCATATCGATGACGAGCGACGGCGGGGAGGGGAGCATGACAAAGCCGAGGAGTTCTGCCGTTGCATCGAGGTAGGCAGAGACCATGATGTTGCCGACTTCGCGCAGCGCGCTCTCATCCATCTCGTTGAACGGACGGTCCATGTCGGTCATGCCGAGCATGGTGTTGGTAATCCGGATGGCGGAGTCCCGGGACAGGTAAAAGATCACGTAGCCGCCATGGGGGATCTCCCCCTGCAGCTCGAACGCGACCATGGCCGAGGGATCTTCCCCGATATATTCCGACAGTTTTGCAATATCGACGGCAACCACTCTGGGGATGCCCATCTCGATCGGGCTGTTCAGCATCTGGGAGAGCGTTGTTGCAGCGTGAGCCGAACCGATGTTCCCCAGTTCCTGCAGTGCATCTTTCTGGATTTCTGATAATCTCATAGCCTCATCTCTCACATCATGGTGTTGACATCAAGGACCGGCACAACATCGCCATCGCCAAGGATGGTGAGTCCGCTGATGCCGCGGATATTCCCGATAAAACCGGAGATCGGTTTAACGACAACTTCCTGCTGACCCTCAACAACGTCCACCGGAACAGAGCATTTCCTCTTCTGGTACTGGACGACAACCAGTACCGGGCAGTCATCCGAATTCCCGAACATATCGTCGAGCCGGCTGACCTGGATCACCTCGTCACGGAGCAGGATCGTCTCGTTCCTCCCGATCCGGTGGGTAGAGTCTTTCTGGTAATTGGCAATCTCGATGATGCTTTTTATCGGGATCGCGATCCTCTTGCCGCTGATTCTTACGATCATGACATCGACAATCGCCATGGTTGGGGGCAGGAGAAGCTCGAATGTCGTCCCTTTCCCGGGATTGGTTTCCACCCGGACCGTGCCCTTGAGCGACTCGATCGCACGCTTGACGACATCCAGCCCGACACCACGGCCGCTGATATCCGTGATCTTGTCCGCAGTTGAAAATCCCGGCTGGAAGAGGAGGTCGATTGCTTCGTCGGTACTGAGGGCAGCTGCCGCATCCTTTGTAATCATGCCTTTTTCGACAGCCTTTGCCTTGACCGTCTCCACGTTGATGCCGCCGCCATCATCGGTAAGCTCGATGATAACGTTGTCGCGGTCCCGGTGGGCGGACAGCCGCACAAGCCCTTTCCGGTTCTTGCCTGCCTTCTCCCGGGCATCGGGGGATTCGATCCCATGGTTGACGGCGTTCCGGATCAGGTGGAGGAGCGGGTCGTTCAGCCCGTCCATGACGCTCCGGTCAAGTTCGGTCTCCCCGCCTTCCATGATAAACTCGACCTCTTTGCCATCGTACTGGGCGGTATCCCGGACTACGCGGGGCAGCCGGTTGAAGATATGGTTGAGCGGGATCATCCTGATGTTCATCATCAGGTTCTGGAGATCGGAGACCGACCGTTCGACCATGCCGATCGCCTCGTCCATCTCCTTGATCTTGTGCTCGTCCGCGATCTGCTTGAGCCTGCCCCGGTTGATGACGAGATCCTCGACAAGGTTCATGATATGGTCGAGCTGGTGGATATCGACCCGGAGGTTCTTGATCTCGC
>CAZNLI010000023.1:1711-25762 GCA_964574125.1 uncultured Methanoregula sp. | reverse complement strand
TCCGGGTGCCGGACATAGGAGATGTAAAGGTCGCAGTCAGGAAGAGGAAGGTCAAGGTCGTCAACGACCATGCTCTGAGGGAACGGTGCAGCGATCCATTCCACTTGGAATTTTTGCCGGATGACCTCGAAGGCCCGGTCGCCGAATTTTCCGTCGCTGACGATCCCGATCTTCATGGACGCTTCACTCCGGATTTATTTCCTTCACAACGGTCTCAACTTCCGAATCATCGGCATTCAGGTCATGGGTCTTGTCGATCCCAAGTTCTGTCACAATGACGTAATGGTCAACCGGGATCCGGTTTGCGTCCATGATCTTCTTCGCGCACCCGATCGGGCAACCATCGATGACGACGCGCTGCTGTGCAAGCTTTGCATGCCGCACCATTGGCGCATTCGCGCTGCCGATGCCCGCGATGCACGAGAAGGTTCCAAACCCGTCCCGTGCAAGCCGGACGGCAGCCTGGAACGAAACCATGCCGACATTCGATGCGCCCGAACAGGCAAAGATGAGACATCCGGGGGGTTCAGGTGATTCTCCAGTCATATGTTCATGCTCATCCGTTCATACCCTTGTGACCTGATAATCTCATTCCTATCCCGCAAACGACCCGTAGATCAAACCCGCAAGCGTGCAGAAGAACACAATCAGCAGCACGTATGCAAGTGTCTGCTTCGTGCCCATGAACTTCCGTACGACAAGGATGCTCGGTAACGAGATAACCGGATCCGCGAGGACATACGCGAGCAGCGGCCCTTTTGCCATCCCAAGGTCGAGGAACATCTTCGCCATCGGCACCTCCACGAGCGTCGGGAAGTACATGAACGTCCCGAAGAGGACCGCGATGAGGTTCGCCATGACGGTATTCGACCCAAGGTATAAGCCGAGGAAATCCTTTGGAAGGAGCGCACTGATGACCCCTGCTGCGAAGATCCCGATGAAGAGCAGGGGGAAGATCTTCTTCATAAAGGACCAGGTCTCTTCGAGCCAGGCACGCTGCTCATCTTTGCTGAACCACCGTAATGCTTCGACGGCAAGGAGGAGGACGAGGAGCGGGAGGATGATGAAGCGCAGCGGTATACCGGCCAGCCGGTTCTCCATGAAGATGGCCCAGGTGCCGGCAAAGAGGATCGCAACGAGCGTCCCGATGAACAGGACAACATGCTTCTGGCCTTTCCCCGCTGCAGCTTCTGCGGAGGGGGAACAGTTACAGGCAACCGGGGCTGGTGCTGTAGATGGCGCTTCGGCAAAGATCTTCGAGATGATAAGCCCGATCACAACGGCGAATGTGACCGAGAGCACGATCCGGGCGATAGCAAAGTCCGCCCCGATGACGCTCCAGGTGAATGCCACGGCAAGAATGTTCGTAGCCGGGGCGGTATAGAGGAACGCGATCGCGGGTCCGATCCCAGCCCCCTTCTTCTTTATGCCGGCAAAGAGCGGGAGGATCGTGCAGGAGCAGACTGCAAGGAGAAGCCCCCCGATGACTGCAACCGGATACGCCTTGTATGCCGGGGATTTTTCGCCGAGATATTTCGTGATTGCATCCTTGTTGAGCAATGCATTCATCGCGCCGGCGATGAAGAATGCCGGGATCAGGCAGGTGAGCACGTGGGCGGACAGGTAATCGATAAGGGCAGATACCCCGCCGAGAAAGCCGTTGAGGATCAGGTCCTTGTACATCCCGCTATGCCCCCGTCTTCCATGACCTCACGGACAACCCTCTCGATCTCATCGTACCGCACTTCGGCCATCCCGTTCTTGATAATCCCGAGATCGGTTGCTACGATGTGGCGATCGGACGTGTGGCCGGAAGCGCTGAGTCTCTTTGCTGCACAACAATCAGTGCAGCCATCAAGTACGATGACCTCATCCTCTTCCCCGATCGCCGCGTCAATCATTGCGGCAGACCGTTTTGCATGCATCCAGACGTAATGCCCGGGCTTTCGCTGGAGCAGGACCCGGGCTGCCTGCGTCGTCAGTTTTCCGGTATTCGAGATGCCGGAACAGGTGATGAGGATAGATGTCATGACGATTCCACCTGCATCTGCTCATCGCGTACAGCCGGACCCGGGACAGTATGCGGTTTGTTTTGCCATGGTTTACTCCGAGAGCATCCGTTTGATCTCATCTACGTCCGGAACCCGCCCTTCCGCCCGCACGACACCGTCGATGAAGAGCGCCGGGGTCATCATGACCCCGCGATCCACGATTGCGTCGATGTCATCAACCTTGATAACCTCGGCCGGAATCTTGAGACTCCGTACAGCTTCCCCGACATTCGCGAGCAGCCGCCCGCATTTTAAGCAGCCTGTCCCGATCACTTCGATCTTCTTCACCGTCGCCATATGCCATCCATCACGCGGTCTTTTTCGTTCCGTTCCGGTATTCTTCCATGACGGCTTGGGCGTATTCTTCTTCAACTCCTGACGGGACATAATTGTAGACTCTGATCTTCTGCATCAGTATCTTCCGGATCTCGGTCTCACTGCCCGGATTTTGCGCTCTTACCGACGCAATACTCTCGTCAAGCATCGTGATGCCGGTCATGATCCCGTTCACCGGGATCTGCCGGATTCGCCGCAGCGCTTCGGCAGCGCAGCAGGGTTTGTCGTCCTCTCTCATGTCAGTCACCGGAGTAAAGCAGGATAGTGAATTCAAATTTTGTTGAATTTCAATGGACAAGGCAAGGCTATATATCTTGCTATTTCAGAATAATTTGAAATGAAACGGAGGTCTTCATCCTGCTGCGGGACCCCGTCGCTGAACGGGGACCCGCCGGCGGAAATTCCGAAACAGATCCAGCGGGAACTTAATGCAATCGGCGGGCTTGAGGGTCTCGCACGCCGGATTCCTGCGCAAAAGGATCTTGAAACGACGGCCAGGGTCTGTCACGCGCTTTCCGATCCCCTCCGGCTCATCATCCTGTATCTCGTCAGCGAACAGCCGCTCTGCGTCTGCGTGATCAACCGGTTTGTACAGCTTTCAGGCCCGAAGCTCTCCTATCACCTGAATATCCTGAAAGGGGCCGGCCTTATCAAAGGCGAGTATCACGGGAACTGGATCATTTACAGCATCACGGGAAAAGGCCGCGATATGGTAAAAAAATCTGGCAAAAAACGGGGATGATGATCCGGGTTATACCCCGGCCTTGCACCCTTCTCCGCGGAAGAGCGCCCATTCCTCGCAGGCTGTCCCGTTCGGGAAGTTGCACATGCCGTATTCCCCGCCGGTTGCATCCTTCTTGATCTGAACAGTTCCGTTCAGGTTCACGCAGTTGACCGATGCGGGGTTCGCGAGACCGACAGCCGCGGTTGTGCCGGCAGCTGTCGGCGCAGCATACGCCTTGCACCCTTCGCCCCGGAAGAGCGTCCATTCCTCGCAGGACGTTCCGTTCGCGAAGCTGCACATGCCGTATTCCGCGCCGGTTGTATCCTTCTTGATCTCAACGGTTCCGCTCAGGTTCACGCAGTTGACCGATGCGGGGTTTGCCATCCCTTCCGGTGTCGCGGTTGTTGTGACCGCTGCAGCTGTCGGGGTCGCAGTTGCGATTGCGGTGGCCGTTGTCGGTACAGATGTCGTCTGCTGGGTACAGCCGGCAATGAAGATACCGGCAACAAGGCAGAGACCAATGGTTAGGAAGATACGCATTCCTGACTGCATGGATATTACCTCTTGAATATTGGCGCGGTTCTTGTAAAAAAGAGTTGTTTTACTCAGGGGGTCCGTTCTTCCGGCCCTGCGGACTCGGCAAGGGCTTCTCTCATCCGTGCAACATAGGCTTTCAGCTCCTGCTCCATGCGGTCCGGCCGGTCCCGGTTCTGTTCCACGATCCGGACGATCGCGCTGCCGACGATCACGGCATCCGCCCCTGCTTCTGCAAATGTCCGGGCATGGTCCGGTGCAGAAATCCCGAACCCGGGTGCGATGGGAAGTGCCGTGTGCCGGCGGACCCGGTGCAGGAATTCGATTGCCCCGCCGTCAACATGATCCCGGGCTCCGGTAACGCCTAGGACAGATACAAGGTAGAGATATCCCTTTGCGCGGGACGCGATCGCCCGGATCCGGTCGTCGCTTGTCGTCTGGGCGACAAGAAAGATCGGGTCGATCCCATACTGTTCCGCGATCCCCGTAACCTCGTCCGATTCCTCGACCGGCATATCGGCGATGAGAATGCCGTCGGCTCCCGCTTCCTTTGCCTCCCGGTAGAACCGGGCTGTGCCGCGCCGGTACACCATGTTGTAATAGGTCAGGAGTACAACCGGGACCTGCGAGTATTCCCGGACCTTCCGGACAAGGTTAAAGACGACTTCAGGGTTCGTGCCTGCCACAAGCGCCCGCTCATCCGCGCCCTGGATGACCGGGCCGTCCGCTACCGGATCCGAGAACGGGACGCCGAGCTCGAGGATGTTGGTGCCACCGTCAATCAGCGCTTGTGCGACCCGGAGGCTTGTCGCCGGGTCCGGGTCGCCGGCGACGGCAAAACCGATGAAGGCCGGGGACTTCCTGCCGGAAAATACTGTTCCGATGCGGCTCATGCTCGCTTCGCACCTCCGTTCAGCCGGGCAACCTCTTCGACATCCTTGTCCCCGCGCCCGGAGAGGTTGATGATGACGACATCGTCCTTGTCAAACCTGTCCGCATGCTTCATCACCCATGCGACGGCATGGGCGGACTCGAGCGCCGGGATAATCCCTTCCGTGCGGGAGAGGAAGGAAAATGCGGAGAGGACATCGGGATCGTCCGCGGTATCATAGGTCACCCGGCCGGCATCCTTCAGCATCGCATGCTCCGGACCGACGCCAGGGTAATCGAGCCCGGCCGAGATACTGTGGGTTGCAAGTACCTGCCCGTCGGCATCCTGCAGCAGGTACGAGAGCGTGCCGTGGAGCACTCCCGCCTCCCCTGCGCAGAGCGTTGCCGAGTGCTCGCCGGTCGCAACGCCTTTTCCCCCGGCTTCGACACCGATGAGATCGATATCGTCGTGGATGAACGGCGTGAAGATCCCGATCGCGTTCGAGCCGCCGCCCACACAGGCAACGATGGCATCGGGCAGTTTCCCCTCTTTCTCCTGCACCTGCTCTTTTGCCTCGCGCCCGATCACGGACTGGAAGTCGCGCACGATCCGGGGGAACGGGTGGGGGCCGACCACCGAGCCGATCAGATAATGGGTGTCCCGGACGTTTGCCACCCAGTCGCGGAGCGCCTCGTTGATGGCGTCCTTGAGGGTGCGGGTCCCGGACTTCACCGGGATGACTGTTGCCCCCATCAGTTCCATGCGAAAGACGTTCAGCGCCTGCCGCCGGCAGTCGACCTCGCCCATGTACACCTCGACCGGCATGTTCAGCGCCGCCCCCACGATCGCGGTTGCAACGCCGTGCTGGCCGGCGCCGGTCTCGGCGATCAGCCGCTTCTTTCCCATGCGCTTTGCGAGGAGCGCCTGCCCGAGCGTGTTGTTCAGCTTGTGCGAGCCCCCGTGAACAAGGTCTTCGCGCTTGAGATAGATCCGGCAGCCGAGTTCCTCCGAGGCGTTCGCGCAGAAGGTAAGCGGTGTCGGCCTTCCGGCAAACTCCGCCTGCAATTCCGCCAGTCGCCGGGAAAATGCCGGGTCCCTGCGTGCAGCATCGTATGCCTCTTCAAGTTCGATGAGGGCGGCCATGAGCGTCTCGGGCACATACTGCCCGCCGTATTTTCCAAAACGTCCTTTCTTTTCCATGTCAGGCACCTCTGCTTGCGGCGATGAATGCCCCAACCTTGGTATGATCCTTGATCCCGGGTGAGACTTCCACGCCGGTTGCCACGTCCACCGCGTACGGCCGCACCTGCCGGATGGCGTCCGCCACGTTCTCCGGCGTCAGTCCCCCGGCAAGGATGACCGGGATCTTCGAGCGCCGGGCGGCGTCCTGTGCGCAGACCGGGCTGAACGCTCTTCCGCTGCCATGGCTCTCGTCAATGATGACCGCGTCGCAGTCCTCCGGCAGCGGATCCTCCCGGCCGATGGCCCGGATCACCCGTACGCCCGGGTCGCTCTCAAAAACAAACCGGTGGAAGATCTGGATCGCGGAAGGGTGCAGCGCGAGGATTGCCCGCAGGTCCTCTTCCGACCGGGTATGCGTGACCGCAACCGTTGTTGTGAACGGACCGACTGCTTGGAAGATCTCATATGCACGGTCGAGAGGGACCGATCGTTTCGACCCGACTGAGCAGACGACGACGCCGATCGCGTCTGTCCCTTCGCGCTCCGCAAACTGTGCATCTTCCGGCCGGGTTATCCCGCAGATCTTTATGCGCATACGAATTCCTCCAGTTTTTTGGCCGGTTCCCCGTGTGCCATGATTGACGACCCGATCAGGAACGCGTCACAGTAGGGTTTCAGCTCCCGTACATCATCAGCGGATCGCATCCCACTCTCGGAGACAACGAGCCTCCCCGAGGCACGGATCCCGCCGGAGAGGGCCCGGGTGGTGGACCTGTCAACGGTCAGGGTCGTAAGATCCCGGTTGTTGATCCCGATCGCGGTTGCCCGGGTCAGGAGCGCGTTCTCCGCGTCGCCCCGGGTATGGACTTCGACGAGCGGTTCGAGCCCGGCATCGAGCGCGTAATCGGCAAATGCGGGAAGATCGTCTTTCAGCACTGCCGCGATCAGCAGCACGGCATCGGCGCCGAGAGACCGGGTCTCGTCCAGCTGCCGCCTGTCGATGATGAAATCCTTCCGGAGGACCGGGACCTCAACCGATTCCGCAACCCGGGTGATGTCCCGGATGGAACCGCCAAAATAGTGCGGTTCAGAGAGCACGGAGAGCGCGGTACACCCCCCCGCAACAAGGGTCCGGGCCATCATCTGCATATCCACGTTACGCCGGATTATGCCCCGGCTCGGAGAGGCGCATTTGATCTCGGCGATCACGGCGGTTCTTCCGTTGCGGTTCCGGATCGTGGCGGAAAGGCTCGCCGGTTCCCGCCGGGGCGGGTCCGGGAATACTGCGGGCAGGCAGGCGACCCGTTTTTTTGTGCGGGAGAGGATCTCATCGAGGATCATGATGCACTCCCCGTCGCCTCAATCAGCGCATGGAGCTTCTCCAGCGCTTTACCAGAATCTATTGAGGATTTTGCGAGCGCAAGCCCTGCATGCAGGTCATCCGCTCTCCCGCCGAGGCAGATCGCTGCGGCGGCGTTGAGTAGCACGATGTCGCGGGCCGGGCCTTTTTCGCCTTCCAGCACGCACCGGAGGATCCGTGCGTTCTCGTCTGCATCCCCTCCGGCGAGTTCATCCTTTGCTGCATACGGGATGCCGAACTTTTCCGGATCGATCGTGTAGCACCGGACTGCACCAGTACCAAGTTCGGCGACAAGCGTCGTTCCGGTCGTCGTGATCTCGTCAAGCCCGTCGCCATGCACGACCATCGCCCGTGAGACATCGAGCAGCCGGAGCACATCCGCTAAGACCGTCGTAAGTTCCGGGGAATATACCCCGAGGAGCTGGGCATCTGCGCCCGCGGGATTGGAGAGCGGGCCCAAGAGATTGAAGACGGTCCGGCACCCGATCTCCTGCCGCACCCCGGCAACGTGCCGCATCGCGGGGTGGTGCGCAGGCGCAAACAGGAATGCCATCCCGACCGTCTCCACAATCCGTTCCTGTGCTTCTGGATCGACCGCGAGGTTTACGCCGAGCGCAGAGAGGACATCGGCCGATCCGCACCGGCTGCTCATCGCCCGGTTGCCGTGCTTGACAACGGGGATGCCGGCTCCCGCAGCAACAAACGCCGCTGCCGTGCTGATGTTGAAGGTCTTCACACCATCCCCCCCGGTACCGCAGGTATCGACAAGCGTCTCGTCAACCTTCGGCCGGATACGGACCGCATGTTCCCGCATGACCCTTGCAAAGGCCGCGATCTCAGCCGGTGATTCCCTCCGCATCCGGAGCGCAGTTAAAAAACTCCCGATCTGGGCCGGGGTCGCTTCCCCGGACATGATCGACTGCATGGTCGCACCGGCGTCAGTTCCGGTCAGTTCCCGGCCGGCTACCAGGATCCCGATCGCTTCTTTCACCATCATGGCTGCACCCCGTTTCCCCGCAGGAAATTCTTCAGGATCGCATCCCCGTCTGCCGTCAGAATACTCTCGGGATGGAACTGCACGCCCTCGATCGGATACCGCCGGTGCCGGACCCCCATGACGTACCCGTCGTCAAGGCTCGTCGCGGATACCAGCAGATCGGGCGGGAGGCTCTCCCCGTCGGCGACGAGCGAGTGGTACCGGGTTGCCGTGAACGTGTCCGGTACCCCGGCAAATATCCCGGCGCCATCGTGCCGGATCGCTGAGGTTTTCCCGTGCATCAGGTGTTTTGCCCGGACAATCTTCCCGCCGAATGCGGCACAGATCGCCTGGTGGCCGAGGCAGACACCGAGTGTCGGGATCCTCCTGCTCATGGTTGCCAGCACGTCAGGGCAGACTCCGGACTCCTCCGGGGTTCCCGGGCCTGGTGAGAGGATGATCCGATCACATCCGGTCTTTGAAAGTTCTTCAAGCGGGGTATCGCTCGTCTTCACAACGGGAGTGCCCCCGAGCTTTCCGACCTGCTGGTACAGATTAAAGGTGAAGCTGTCGAAACAGTCGACGATCAGGACCCTCATCATTGTGCCCCCGCAAGCTCGATTGCCCGCATCATCGCCGCAGCCTTGTTCTCCGTCTCGATCCACTCGTTCTCCGGCACCGAGTCGGCAACAATGCCCGCGCCAACCTGGACGGATGCCCTGCTCCCGTTCACGACAACGGTCCGGATCGCGATGGCAAATTCAAGGTTCCGATCAAACCCGATGTACCCGACCGCCCCTGCATAGATCCCGCGGCTCACCGGCTCCTCATCGCCGATAATCTGCATTGCGCGGATCTTGGGGGCGCCCGAGACCGTACCTGCTGGGAAGCACGATTTGAGAGCATCGTAGCAGTCAAGGTTGTCCTTAAGGGTCCCGGTCACCGTCGAGACGATATGCTGGACATGGGAGAACTTCTCGATGCCCATGAAATTCTCAACCGCAACCGACCCGAACCGGCAGACCCGGCCGAGATCGTTCCTTGCAAGGTCGACGAGCATCGTATGCTCCGCCCGCTCCTTTTCGTCCTGCAAAAGCTCTCCCGCAAGACGTCCGTCCTCTTTCGGCGTCATTCCCCGGGGGCGTGTGCCGGCAATGGGAACGGTGGTCACCCTCCGCTTCTCGACCCGGACCAGCATCTCGGGGCTCGCACCGATGACCTTCTCGTCGCCGAAATCGAGGTAGTACATGTACGGGCTCGGGTTGATCTGCCGGAGCGCCGTGTAGATCGCGAACGGATCGCTTACAGTCCCGCAGTCGATTCGCCGCGAGATCACTGCCTGGAAGATATCGCCTTTTGCAATGTGCTCCCTGACCCGTGAAACGGAATCCATAAATTCCGACCGGGATACCGAGGGGGAATACTGCATGGGACCTCGCCGTGGATCCGGCAGGTTTTGTCCGGATGCCGTCTTCTGTTCCAGCGCCGCGATCTTTTCCGCCACAGCCTGTATCCTTTCAGCACTCCGGTCATACCCGGCTGAAAGGTCTGAATCATAGGTCAGGAGCGGCGACGAGAAGATATACAGGCTCTTCTCCTTGTGGTCGATCACAACGCAGCCGGTGCTGAACATGAACCGAGCATCGGGATTTTCGGGACTGCCCGGAACGTTCGTGCCGGTGCTGCCATTCTGCGCTTCTCTTACCTTGTCAAAGAGCGAGTATACGCTGTCATAGGCGATGTACCCGACCATCCCGCCGAAGAACCGGGGGGCTTTCACGTTCACGTACTGGAACCGGGAGAGGATCGAACGGGCCTGGTCGATGACATTGGCCCCCGGGAATTCCCCGGCAATCGCGGCAAATTCCGGCTTTCCGGTTACCGCCGGGTCGCTGCCAAGGGTGACCACAAGTTCCGGATCGCTCCCGATGAAGGAGTACCGGGCTATCTTCTCGCTGCCCTCCATCGATTCAAGGAGGAACCCGCACCCGTGCCGGAGCCCCTGGAAAATCTCCATCGGGGAGACATCCGGGAGCGGCAGTTTTGCACAGAGCGGGATTAAAAGCGGTTTTGGCTGGTCCGTTACTGCGTCAAGGTATTCCTCACGGCTCAGGTTGAGGGTAAGTTCCGTATTTATGGCAATCGCCAGTCCACCGGCATCACCATCCCGATTGTTTTTGTCATGGTATCGAAAACCTCCTGGTTTTCCCTGCAGGCAGATCCTGTACCTGCTCCTGCAGGGGTGTAAATACCCGTGTACTTTGTACATATTTATACATTATTGTAATTTTTTGTTGAATGGTGCTGATAATAATGCATTTGTTGGAATTCCGGGGGCGCCGGATCGGGAATAACCGTCAGATCGCCTTTTCAGGGCAGCCGGTCAAAAAATCTGATCCGGGCTTTCCGGGAAAAGCGGGCAGATATGCAAAAATTCCTGAAGCAGGACGGGAGGGATTTAAAGTACCGTGATCAATAGGTAGGAAGGGCGTAATTTTTTATGCGGTGGATACACGAGCACTCACCGGGCTGGGTTTTTGTTACAAGGATTATCGGCTTTATTACTTTCCTGATCTTTGTCGTCCTTGCCAACATCCTCAACTCCGTCTACCTTCACCATTACGATGCGGCAGTCGATTTTCTGAACAACAACCTCCCGCTCCTCATCATCATCGCCATCGTGATCATTGTCGCGGATGTCCTTGCGGCGTTCCCATTCCCGCTCGATCTTCCCGCTCCCATTATCAGGGCATTCGGGAGCATATTCGTAATCGCATTCCTCCTTGCCCTTGTCCGGTGGCTGAACTTCAGCCAGGATCTCAATACAATGTTCCAGATCCTTTCCTTCATCATCGTCCCCTTCGTATTCCTGATTGTCCTTTCAACCGGCTACTATGACATCCTCAAAGGACTCTTCCTTGCCGGGCGTGTAAACGGCGCTGCACCAGCCGTTTCCGATCCGACGATCGGCACACCGGCGCCGGGGACGCCAGTACAAACCGACAAGAACTGGGAGGACGTTCACGCAGAGTTCCGGATGATGATGTGGGAGCTCTTCCACCGGCTGCGCGAGGAGATTTCCGGCAAGCGATAACAACCGGATCTGAATGCCTGAATTTTGCACGGACTGCCGGCAGGTCCGAAATTACCGCCTGATTTTCATTATCTTCAATCAGGATTTACGGCGTTCAGGTTGATCGTTGCGTCGTTCTTCACCAGGGCAGGTGAAAGAATTTTTCTGCGGATTTCTTTCCGTAGCCGGTACGGAACCTTGCACATCCGGCAACAGGTGCTTCCGGAATACTGCTTGAAAAAAAAAAGAAAAACAAGTTGTTCGTTTAAGCGTTCTCAGAACCGGGGTTTCCGGTGCTTGGGAAGGCAGTCGCGGCAGTAAACCGGTCTTCCTTCGGTGGGCTTAAAGGGGACTTCACACTCTTTACCACAGTCTGAGCAGACTGTCTTTGTCATCTCGCGGGGGCCGAAGTTTCTCGGTCCGCCAAAACCTCTCTTTTCCATTGCTATTACTCATGCAGGTTTGATGCTGCGTATATACAATATCCCATAGGGGTATAAATACATCTCCATGGATCCAATGCTGCCGGTTCAGGGGATAATCTCGCAGCCATTGAATTTTTCGTGACGGAAATCCTGCAGGCCGATCGTGCCGTCCCGGATCAGGGACCGGACCTGCGGGAGTGCAGAGACAAGCGAGGCATGCAGGTTCTCAACCGTCCCGCAGACAAGCCTTCGCTCACCTGCATTCCAGGGTTTCACGATATCCGAGTACAGGCACCTCCCGCCGCAGAAATCATAGATCCGGCACGCTATACATTCGCTCCCGACCGTGATGCGGGGGAGATCCTGCGGCCGGCTCGTCCGGATATGGCCGGCATAGTACCGTTTCATGCCGATCATGATCGGGCAGGGCGCGATATGGCCGTCGGTCATGATGCTGTAGTTGGTATGGCCTGCGCCGCAGCGAAGCCCGCTCTTCCGGCCGTTCAGCAGGTCGTCCATGGTGTCGAGGAACGGGTACCATCGGGGCACCGTGCCGGTCGTTTCCATCCGGCCCACCCAGTCTTTCACCAGCGTCCGGATGCCGGGGTTATAGCTTTTGTCGGCCCACGAGGCAAAGTTCCGCGACGAGAAATCGGACGTAAAGTTCGCATCGACCTGCCAGTGGATGGAAGAGAACGAATGGTCGGGATTTCCTGCAAGGTACGTGACAGCGTCAGTGATATCGGTGTCCTCGGCAATCGTCATCCGGGCGATCAGTTCGCCGGAATACCCGCCGGCAAGGATACCCTGCACGTTGTTCATCACCTTCCGGTACGTCCCGGTGCCCCGGTGGGAATCGGTGAGCGCCTCCCTGCCATCCAGCGAGACGAGGATTGTTCCGAGCCGGTTCACGTACTCCGCCCCGAGCCGGTCAAGCAGGAGGCCGTTGGTCTGGATCATAAACCGCATGGCCGGCGCCCGGTCCATAATCTCACGGATGGTCTCGATCCGAAGCAGCGGCTCTCCGCCGTAAAACGTGACAACCGGCTGCGGGTCCTTTGAGAGGAACCGGAACAGGTCGTCCAGGTCATATGCAAGGTCGACCGGCAGGTCTTCGTCGATCTCGACCGGTGCAGAAGAAGAGCCGGTTTCTTCGTCAAACGCCTTTGCCCGGCAGTACGAGCAGCAGAGGTTGCAGTCGTCGGTAACAATGAGATGATAGTACAGAAATATCGCAGATATTTGGATGCGGGAAACGATAACCATGACTCACACCGGGAATTTTAGTGTTGCCACGCCTTTCGCAACCTATAAACCAGATTCTCCTGATAGTTCCCTATGGCAGGCAGGGACGATATCCGGTATTACGATGGTAACTGTTCCGGGTATACCGGTCTCGAACTTGTCATCGTTGCTGCAATTCTCTTTCTCGCAGTTGCTTTGATCGTTCAGCTCGCGACAGGGTTTTTCCAGCCATCCGGCAGGGGCGGGGGGATGATCCCAAGTGTTCTCGACCAGGATGGCGACCAGCTGAATGTCTTTGGGAGTATCGCCGGCTTTCCCGCAACCAGCGGATCGACCGGGGGAATTTCCGTCCTGCGCAGCAATCCCGATCCCCACCGCCTCGGTGCGGTTGAGATGACGATCAGCCTCTTTCTTGGCGGGACAGGGGGGATCGACATGGCACAGACCAATGTTACCTGGACGGACTCTGCCGGGACAGAAGTCCTCTCCCTGACAAAAGATACACCGGTTGTCTGTCCGAACTGGACGATCGTGCGGAAGTACAATGTCAACCCGTTCAAGACCGCCGATAAGGATGACATCCTTGAGCCCGGCGAACAGTTCGATGTCTTCGTCTGCCCGTCGCACACCCTTGCGCCGTACGAGAAGTTCACGGTTGTCTTCGATCCCCCGGGATCGTCCCCGCGGTTTCCGGTCAAGTGTTCGGTTCCCTTTACGATTACCCCCACGATGGTGCTCTGAACCGGGAATCCGGGCGATTAAATTTGAGTAAAATTTGGCGCTTTTTGAGCGCTCTGATGCCAAAAATCTGCCCGTTACCCCCCCGATTTTGGAACTTTCGTCGGCTACCGACGAGAAACCTTTTATAGTATCAGACGGAACATCTCATTATCAAAACTCACGTCGGAGTTTTGAGGTGTTTACATGGGAACAAAAGTTGGAAAGGAAAAGATCAACCGTGAGAAGGGTTACCTGTACTTCGTCGGCAAGGACGGCTACGTCTGGGCCGCACCCATGAAGTCCAACCCCGGTGGCAAGAAGAAGAAGGTCGGCAGCGAGAAGATCGCCAAGGAAGCCGGCTACATGTACTACATCGGAAAGGACGGCTTCGTTGCAAAAGCAAAGATGAAGAACGCCTAAATTTTTTCTATTTCTTCCCTGTTCTTAAAAATCTGTTATTCCTGCGGCACCCGTTACGCCGGTTCAGTTTTTTCCACCCGGGAGCTGCCGGGCTCCCGTTGTCCCGTCAGACGGGCTCGCGTACGTAGAGAGGGTATCACTGTCGATAATCAGCCGGGGCCGGTTGCAGAGCCGCAGGTGCGCGGAAAAGGTCCGGGCAAGGAGCGGGGTTGCTGCTTCGGGAGGCAGGCCAAGCGATGCAGCCGTGCGGCGGCAGAGTTCCATGGGATCTGCCGGACAGGACGGACCGACCTTGAGTACCTCATCGTGGACCTGCTGGAGGTATGCAAGCGCCCTTTGCAGGTGCTCGTACGCGAGGATTCCTTCCTGCGGGCTGTCCCATGACGAGAGCATGGTCCGGATCCCGTCGATGCGTGCCAGCCGTTTTATGGATTCGACCGATGCGAGGACATCGTCATACACCGGGATCCCGCCGGGGACCGGTACCGCGTCACCGGTAACAAGCACTCCCTGCCGGTGCACCAGGAGGGAGATCGAGCCCTGCGAATGGCCGGGGGTGTGGAAGACCACGCAGTCAAGCCCGTGGGCGGTGCCAAGTTCAACCGTGTCGCCATCTTCGAGCAGCACATCGACGGGCACGGAACCCGTAACAAGGGAGTGGAAGCCGGCCACCGGGCGTTCCCGGCACTGGAGATTGACATCCTCGATCCATGACCGTTCGCCCGCGTGAGCCGCAACCGTGCAGCCGGTTGCCTTTCGGATCCCATATGCACCCCCGACATGATCCGGGTGCGAATGGGTGAGAATGAGAAGCGAGATATCCGCAGGATCGCGCCCGATCGACCGCAGGTACTCAAAGATCGCCTCTTCCGATCCCGCAACCCCGGCATCGACGAGCGTGATGGTCGGACCGGTGATGATGAAAACATTGACGAACCGTTCGAGTCTTACCGTATCCGAGATGGGGATGGTGAACGGGAGCCTGAGCGCGTGGATGTTCTCTGCTACCTGCATCGGATTGTCATGTACAGAAAAGTGAGCGATCCCAATGAATCTGATGGTGGCTGCTGATCACGACGATCCCGTGCCGGATCAATATTTATTTCTTCAGGCAACCGTTCATTGTGTACCTGGCCGGATTTTCATGGGACCGCTCGTACGCCGGAAATTCGCGGAATGGACGGAAGGGCTCGATACCCGGCAGTCGATGATCTCCATCTTTTACCATATCCGCGATATCCCGTACATGCTCGTCACCGATCCCGGTTTCCATGACCCGGAACGCGGGCCTGAGATAATCCTTGAACAGGGACGGGGATCCTGCGCCCCCAAACACCACCTGCTTGCCGCCATGTTCCGGATGCTGAACGTAAACGTCGTGTACGCGACGTTCCCGTTTCTCTGGGCAGCGCAGGAGATCCGGTACCCGACCGCACTGCGCGAACATGCTGAGGATCTCCCGGTTGCGTACCACCTTGCCTGCCGGGTGCAGATCGGGTGCCGGTGGGCGCTTGTCGATGCGACATGGGATCCTCCTCTTAAAAACGCCGGTTTCCCGGTCAACCTCCACTGGGACGGGATTGCCGATACGAGGTGCGCGGTAAAACCGCTGGACGCCCCATCCCATGCTAATGTTATGAAGAGAATGCCGGGTGAATCCTGCCGTGCGGGTGAGCCTGTACCTTCCGGCAGGGAAAAGAACCACTGGGAGGCGGAGGACCGGGAACGGTATTACCGGGAGATGGTGGGGCGCCGGACCGCGCCGGATAAGCAACGGACAAGCCGGTTTTATGAAGAACTGAATACATGGATGGAGCAGGTACGGGGTCCGGAGCACCGTTCAGGAAAGTGTGAATTTTCGGAATAATATCCGGAACATCCCGGCCGGACTTTTCAGTGTGTTGACAGTAGTAACCGTAGTTTCAGTGTTCGCGCCGGTTCAGTCCCTGTCTCAGGGGATCCTGATAGTATTTCCCGGCAACCACCCGGCGGACCCCCCCTTTGGGATTGTCGGTATCCCCCTTGTATCGTGGGATGAAATGGCAGTGGCAGTGCATCACGCTCTGGCCGGCAACGACCCCGATATTGTACCCGACATTATACCCGTCCGGGTGGAAATTTTCATCGAGGATGCCCTTACATTCGTCGATCAGCTCGGTGATTGCCGCTTTCTCTTCCATCGTCAGCGTAAAATAATCGGGCGTATGCCGGAACGGGATGATTAAAAGGTGCCCCTTGCTGACCGGGAACCGGTCCCACCGGGCGTAACAGAGTGCGTTCCTGGCAACGATGTCGTCACCGTAGGGTTTGCAGAACTTGCACCCGTTTGTATCAGGCATAGAGCAGTATCCTCTCCTTCAAGGGTTGGATGCAAAGCTCATGAGGCTTGTGTTATTCCTGTCCCGCAGGGGATTCGCCATCCTGGAATACTTCGTCGATCCTGTCGCGGAAGAGGACATACCGGCCCAGTTCATGAAGGGAGAACACGATATGGGCATCCGATACGTACGCCGCTTCTTCCGGGGGCTCCTCCCCCTCCGGCAGCATCAGGCTGATCTTCGCGCTCCTCGTAAAAATATGCCGGACATATTCCGGATCTTCGAGATTCTCCGGCGGGATATAGCAGGCACAGAACCGTTTTGTCATATCATGATAGAAGAGTGCCGTTGCGATGTGGCCTTCAAAGTCGCAGGAACCACACCGGAAATAATTGACGGTCCCGGCAATCACCTCCTCTTTCTCTTCAGGGTTTGTCGTCACATTGATACTGTTTTTCAAAAGAATGTCCTGTCTTGCGCCGCAGGACGGGCACCGGACTTCGACGAGATCGGTTGAAACCATGAGACTCCGGTAGTTGGTTGACGGGGAACAAGAAAGGGGTATGGTTTTGTTCCCGACGGTAGTATGGATTCACTATAGATACCGGTTCGGGTGCCCCGTTACGATGTTATGATGCTGCTTTGGATTCAAAAACCAACCGGACGTTTTTTAAAAAACGAAGATGGGCTCGTCGAGATTCGAACTCGAGACCTCCGCCGTGTGAAGGCGACGTCATAGCCAGCTAGACCACGGGCCCGATGCATCGACCGGGAATCGAACCCGGGCTATAGGCTTGGAAGGCCTAAGTCATGCCTCTAGACCATCGATGCAATGGTGCTTTACAATTTTTGCGGGCGGGAGTATTAATGATTGTCTTTGCTGGCAAACCGGCCGGCAGATCTGTATAGGGCGTATGTCCTTAAATAAAAAATGAGGGGACCTGATCTCCCAAAAAAGAATAGCCGTGTTATGAATGGCCGTGTTATTTCTTTCCGGTCTCCGGAGCTTTTTCTTCTGCCGCTTCCCCTTCCTTCAGGTTCTTCATCGAAGGGAAGAGGATGACTTCCTTGATGGAAACGTTGTTGGTCAGCAGCATGACAAGCCGGTCGATCCCGATACCGACCCCGCCCGTCGGGGGCATGCCATACCCGATCGCGTTGATGAAGTCGTAATCGATCATCTGGGCTTCGAGGTCGCCTTTCCTGCGCTTCTCGTCCTGCGCCTCGAACCGGGCCTTCTGGTCGACCGGATCGTTTAACTCGGAGAAGCCGTTTGCAATCTCCATCCCGTTGATGAAGAGCTCAAACCGCTCGGTAAACCCTTCCTTGACCCGGTGCTTCTTGGCAAGCGGCGAGTTCTCAACCGGGAAATCGTGGATGAATGTCGGTTGGATCAGCTGTTTTTCGACAAGCCCCTCGAAGAGGAGCACAAGGAATTCCCGCTGGGTCTGGGGCTTCTCCCAGTCGTCGACCTTCCGTTCCTGCGCAATCCTGCGGAGCCCGGCAACATCGGTGGCAAAGACATCGATCCCGGCATATTCCTTCACGGCATCAGCCATGGAGAGTTTCCGGAACGGTTTTTTGAAGCTGATCGTGTTCTCCCCGAATTTGATTTCGGTGCCGCTGTGGATCTCGGCAACGAGATACGCAAGGAAATCCTCGGTGAGCTCCATCATGTCGGCGAAATCATGGTACGCCCAGTAGATCTCCACCATCGAAAATTCCGGGTTATGGCGCGTGTCCACGTCCTCGTTCCGGAAGTTCCGCGCAACCTCGAATACCCGCTCGAACCCGCCGACGATCAGCCGCTTTAAGTAGAGCTCGGGGGCGATCCGGAGGAAGAGCTTCTGGTCGAGGTAGTTATGGTAGGAGGTGAACGGCCGGGCGTTTGCCCCGCCATAGACCGGCTGGAGGATCGGGGTCTCGAATTCGAGGAAATTCCGGTCATCGAGGAACCTCCGGATCAGGGCGAGGATCCGGCTCCGGACCCGGAATGTCTGCCGGCTCTCCTCGTTCACGATCAGGTCGAGGTACCGCTGCCGGTAGCGCTTCTCCGTGTCCTGAAGCCCGTGGAACTTCTCGGGCAGGGAACAGACCGCCTTGCACAGGAGGGTGATGGTGTCGACCCAGATCGTGATCTCCCCGAGCTTGGTGCGGAAGACATGCCCGGTTACACCGATGAAGTCCCCGCGCTCGATGTACTGGGTGAAGAATTTGAAATTCTCTTCGCCGATATCGTTCTTCCGGATATAGAGCTGGATCCGGCCGGTCTCGTCGCCGATATCCGCAAAGAGCGTCTTGCCATGGTCCCGGATGATATAGATCCTGCCCGCTGTTGTGACGCTTTCGGCACTCTTCTCATGGGTTGCATCTGCATAGGTTGTCCGGATATCCTGTACGGTGTGTTTGCGCTCGAACGAGTGCGGGTAGAGCGCCACGCCCTGTTCCTGCAGCGCCCTGACTTTATCGAGCCGGGTCTGGTCGAATGCAAGCTGGTCCTGCGGGTCGGTCATGAAAAATTCTCTCCGGGGGAAATATGCGTAAATATCCTGTAATATTTGGAAACGGATGGTAATAATACCAAGGGATAAAGCCGGATACCCGCCGGTGTTCCGGGAATGAGATCGGCCATGGCCCGGCTGCCGCACCCGGCCTGAACCGCCGGTTTCCGGAACGCCGTGGATGATACGGTCCCTGAAGGATCCTGAAATATTCCAAAAATCACAAATTAAAACTAGGAGTCCGGTTCATCGCCGGACGGAGGCATCACTTTTCCGCGTCCCGCTCCTTCAGCAGCCCGGATGCGTACTTCAGAAGCCCATACACCCCATCAGTCGAGGGGTGGACCTCGATGAACTCCTCGAAGTCGTGGGCAGTGTACCCTTCCTTCATGAGAAAGGCAAGGTAACCGGCGATCAGGCCGCCTCCCGGCCCGGCCGCACAGATGCCGGCGATCTTCCCGTCATCCTCCACGCGGACCTTGGCAAGACCGGTGTCCCGGAACGGCACGTCCCAGAACGTCCCGGGCCCGGCAGGGCCGGGGATGGCGACGGTGCCTCCCGCCATACTCCCGTTGCTGCAGAACGCAAGCTCGTGGCCGAGGCTTATTGACTGGGGAATGAAACGCAGGTTTACAGCCCGGTCGATGCCAAGGATGTTGTCAGCCGCAACCGTTCCCTGGTACCGGGCGACCGGGGTCAGGTAAGGCGGACCGGTCACGTCCCCCGCAGCATACACGCCCGGGACACTTGTCCGCATATGATCGTCAACAATCACTTCCCCGATCGATCCTTTTTTTACGCCTTCGATTGCCTCGGAGCGGGGGACAAGGCCTGTTGCAACCAGCACGGCGCCGGTGGGGACGGTCGCCTCCTTTCCGTTCGTCCCCGTCCGGACCCCGTTCACCCGGGAGCAGCCCTCGAGGGAGAGGGGGACGGTGTCTTCAAGGATCTTCACCCCTTCGAGTTCCTGGAGCGCAACCGAGCGGAGATGGGTGTCGATCCCCCTGAGAAATGCACTCCGTGCGACAACCGTCACCCTGCTGCCAAGGGCATTGAAGATGAACGCGAACTCTGCTGCCATCACGCCGCCGCCGATGATCACGATCTCCGGCGGAAGGTTCGCCATCGACCAGAGCGTGTGCGGGGTATAGACCTGCTGGAGATCGATCCCCTCGATCTTCGGGATATTGGGCCGTGAACCGGTTGCGACAAGCACCGCCTCAGCGTCAACCGGTTCGTCGCCGATGAACGCCTGCCTGCCCGCAACCCTGCCGAACTTCCCGTACGCGACCGTAACCCCGGCCTCCCGGGTCTCCGAATCGAGGATTCCGGCAATCTTCTGCTGGATCTCCTTTGTCCGGGCGAGGAGTTCTCGGAACCGGATTGCAGGGTTCTGGTCTGTGATTGCGAGATCCAGAAACCGCTGCCCTCTCCAGGCAAAGCGTGCCGCATCATTCAGTGCACAGACCGGCATGCAGCCATAATGGAGGCACTGGCCACCGATCCCTCCCGGTTCAACGAGCGTGACCTCTTTTCCCGCGGCAGCAATCCGGATCGCAGCGAACCGTCCTGCAGGGCCTCCGCCGAGAACAACAATCATAAAAAAGTGTGACTGGTCAGGGTTTCCTTAAAAGACCTCGACCCCTTCATCCATCGGTTCCGAGAGAAGTTCCCCGGTGAATGCGTTGACTTCGACGATCTTCTTTCCCCGGATCTGCCAGACCGGGATATACACCTGCTTGCTCTCGATGGTGATGTTCTTCTTGTCGGGTTTTAAGATCTTCTCCTCGTAGAAAATGGCATCGCCCTTCTCCTGCTTGATGCGCACTTTCTGGGTGAGCCGCTCGATCAGTTCGCTTACGATCCGTTCAGCTGCCTCTTCCTTGGCGATATGCGGGTCGGCCACTTCGGCACCGGCCGGAATTTCGTCCTCGACAACCTGTTTTCCGTCGAGTTCGATCTTGATGCCGTTGATGGCATTGATCGCCCCCCATCCATCGGCATCGAAGGGGATGCGCCGGTCCCGGTAGACCTGCTCCCCGGTGCTCCTGTAGTGGAAGAGGTAATAGGGCATGAACCGGAGCTTCGCGCTTCCCTGGACGCCCCCGGTACGGATTGCAACCTGCTCGGTGATCTTCACCGGGAAATGGGGGAGCGTGATGCCGGAGCTCTCCGGGGGTGCTGCGGCAGCTGCAGGGGCAGGCGCGACAACTGCGGCTTTTTTGACCTTTTTACCGGAAAGATCGAGCGCAAGCTCCCTTCCGACGATATCTGCAAGAACCGCTTCGCCTGCATACTGGACGAACTCATCGATGCCCCACTGGACACAGTTCTCGGACACAATATCCTTTTCAAGGGTAAAGAGGAGCTTTTTGCAGGTCATTTCAGTATCATTGACCATCAGGCTGTAGTTGGTCTTGTCGAACTGGGCAATGGCATTCTTGTCGTTCGAACAAAGGACAAGGAGGCAGGTGTCCTCGCGGACAGCGGAGAGGTCGAGCGGCTCGTCAACTTCATCCACCTCGAACCGGGCAGCTTCCAGAATGAGCCTCATCGCATTTCTGGCTTTTACCCGCATATCGTCTTCCATCATAGTAAGATTGCCTTATGCTTATAGAACAATTTTTCTATTGCCCCATCGGAGATTTAGGATAATGACCGGTCAGAATACCGCACCGTTGAAATTCGTAACCCACAGTATTGATGACTTTGCAATGCAGGTCACCTACAACCCCGCAACCAATGACGGCAAACTCGTTTACAACCTGTCTTTTGTCAGGAACGAGGACCTTGAGTTTGCCATCGGGATTTTAAAAGATGCGTACAAAACCGGTCTTGCAGCAAGCGGGCTCGTCAGGATGATTCCTTCGGGGAAGAAGCTGGGGGATTTTACGGTGCCGGAAGGCCAGACCGCGATCTGTACTGTCTGCAGCGTGACATTCGACGGGCTCCTGATCCGACGTGGTGTCCCCGTCAACCCAATCGGCGGGGGAGTGGTGGAGATCGAGAACCGCTCGCCGGTCCGGTTCATTCACATGATCCTATACGAGCACACCACGATCGATCCCCTCCAGGTGCTCAACTCGCAGCGGCTCACATCGGTGACGAGTGTCATGCGCACGGGGAGCGGGAAGATCCTTGCCAATATCCGGGAGTTCCACATGGAGGCAGAACCCCTTGTCGGGGAAGTGCTGGACGATCTCGCGGACAGCAGTTTCATCGGGATCCTCGAAGTCGGGATGCCCAACGTCTCCCTGCTCGGGGTTCCGGTCAGCCCGCAGTTTATCGGGATCTCCTGCGTCGGCGGGACAAATCCGCTTGCCGCGATCAAGGAGAGCGGAAGGGTCGTTACGACGAGCGCGATGAAAGGGCTCATGGACGTCTCCGAGATGATGGAGATCCGGGATTACTGAACCGGTCTTTACGGTCTGTGAAATGCCGGCAAATGCCGGCCGGCCCTTGCAGCCATCAATAGTCGTGCAATCTCCCGGTCGTCTCATTTCCCGGCTAGGATATTGTTGTATTGCTTGACAGATACCGCCTTGTCTGTCCGTACGGGTGCAGCCACTATCGGCGCACAGGGTATTATCAGGTAATACCGCAAAAAAAAGAATGATGTGGGGCTGGAGAGGGGAACTCCCGAAACCTTCGGCGAGGACAATTGCGGAAATGCGCCAGGTTCTTGCAAAACCTTCATGCATGTGCAGCGAACCGCTCTATTTCATGTACCGGGATCTTGCCCGTTCCGATGAGGATCGTGCCTGGCTGCACCAACAGAACCTGCGGTATGACCTTACCGTCATCCCGGCACGGAGTCTCTGCGGGGAATGCGTCAAAACGAAGGGACACTTCCACCCCAAAAATCCGCAGGGAGCCGGCTATCCTGAGGTCTACGAGGTGCTTGAAGGGGAGGCCCACTACATTCTCCAGACAAGGGGTTTTGACGATATCGTGCTGGTTGCCGCAAAAGCCGGGGATGTCGTCGTCATCCCGCCGGGCTATGGCCATGTCTCGATCAACCCTTTACGCGATGCCCCGCTTGCCATGGTAAATATCGTTTCGACCGCGTTCGAGAGCGAATACGGGGAATACGAGGCCCGGCACGGTGCTGCATACTTTGAGATGGCGGACGGGAGCATGAAGAGGAACCCGCATTACCCGCATGTGCCTTCCCTGCGCCGGATCAGGGTAGCCGTGAAAAATGGGGAAAAACCGTTCTGTAACGGGCCCATCTACGACCTGATCGGGGACGAGGATGCGCTTTTGTTCCTCAACTATCCCGAACGGTATCTGCCTGCCCTTTCGGCTCTCCTGAAAGATTAGGTGCGGGCAGTCGCTTGTGGGCGCTCTTCCTGACAAGCGCGAGCACACGCTCCTCGGTTGCATTCCCCGCATTCCAGTTGTTCTTTTCGAGTGCCTGCAGCGCTCCATCGATCTCGGCATAGGAGAGCCCGATCTCCCCTTCGTCCGTCTGGCCTGCCCAGAGCCCGGCGGAGGGGGATTTTCTGATGGTGGGATCCGGGATGCCAAGCTCCCGTGCCATCTCGTACACCTCGGTCTTGTACAGGTGGAGAATGGGCTGGATATCTGCCGCACTGTCCCCGGACTTGGTGAAATAGCCAAGGAGGGATTCGCTCCGGTTCGATGTCCCGCAGACAAGGAGGTTGTCGCGGTTGGCATGGTAGTAGAGGACAGTCATCCGGATCCGGGCCATCAGGTTGCCAAGGAGATAGGGAGTTTCCGTAAAACCGGGAATTCCCCGGAATGCATCAAGCATGGGCCCAATCGGGATTACCCGGTGATCGATCCCAAGGGAACGGCAGAAGTCAGCCGCGTCGCGTTCGTCCTGCGGGTTGCTGACCGGAGACGGGAGCGAGAGCGCAAGTACCCGGGCCGGCCCGACCGCCCGGCAGCAGAATGCCAGGGAGACTGCCGAATCGACGCCCCCGCTTACACCGATCACAATCCCTTTGCACCCGCTCGACCAGTAGATGTACCGGATCATCTGTTCGACCTTTCCCATCCTGCATCCCAGTTCTTCTCCCATGATACCTTCACCCTGAATTAACGATCCGATCGCCGGAAAACACGGCCCCGTTCCTGTGCCCTGATGAACCCCCGCTTTCCCGATCGACACCGATGCTGCGGAGCCGCCCGCCAAGATTGGCCAGCGAGTGCAGCGTCGAGGGGTGCCGGGCGCTGTAGACCCCCAGCAGATCCCTGACATCTTCTGAGAATGGATCGCGCCGGTGCGGGCAATACCCGGTTTTCGTTTCGGGAGATACCAGCGTTGCATAGAGCGCGATCTCCCGGTC
>CAZNLI010000023.1:0-1611 GCA_964574125.1 uncultured Methanoregula sp. | reverse complement strand
ACTCTTACACACCGGAATCCAAGCGATGCGGCGAACTCCTCTTCCGTAGCCGTTGTCTCGTGACCGGAAATCCGGTCATCAACGAAGATTGCAGAGAGGGTGATGCCCCGGCGCTTTGAAGTAAGCATTGCCAGAAAATACATCAGGGCGATGCTCCTGTATCCCCTGAAACCGGCAACAGCGATGTGATTGCCGCGCGGGAGCCCGCCGCTGAACCGGATGGATTTCTTGGCCTTGCTCTCAAAATCAGCGATAAAATGCTGCCGACAGAGATGCAGTCCGGAGTACTTCTGGTGGATGACGGCTCTCCGCCCGCACTTGTCGCAGTCCATCGTTCTTCGCTACAATCTCTCAGGGCGGAGATGTTTAAGGTTTGCCGGATTCTCTCCTGCAACCGGAAAGAACCGTTCGTTCCGGATACAGCACGGGGTCCAAGGGAGGAGTCCAAAGGAGATGAGGCTGAATTTTTTTCCCGCTCATTTTGCGCTCCCCATCCGGTCACCGATTGCCCACCAGACCATTTTATAGTCGGGAGCATAACGTTTCTTCACATGCCGATTCCCGCCGACCAGATCCGGACCCTCCACAAGTACGAGCTCCGGATCCTCGTGGTGATCGAACGGCTGATGAAACGCTATTCCTGGGTCCCCCTCGAACAGATCCAGCATGCGGCGGAGCTCTCGGAATCGGAGACCAGTTACCGGATCAGCCGGCTCATGGCGGCCGGGATGGTCCGGTTCAACACGGTCCCCTACGACGGGTATGCGCTTGTCTTCACCGGCTATGATGCGCTTGCCCTCCAGTCCCTTGTCAGGAAAGGGACGGTTTCCGCCCTCGGTTCCCTGATCGGCGAGGGGAAGGAGTCGGTCGTGTACGAGGCGCTTGGGATCTGCCCGGTTGCAATCAAGTTCCACCGGGTCGGCCGGCGGTCGTTCTCCGCCGCCCGGAGCAAGCGGGAATATATGCCGGAAGAGGGGCACGTCCCCTGGATCTTTGCCTCCGGGCTGTCCGCAGAGCGGGAGTTCGCCGCGTTAACCGCGCTCCAGGAGACGGTCAGCGTCCCCCTGCCGGTCGCCCGGAACCGGCATGCGGTTGTCATGTCGCTTATCAGCGGCCCGAACCTGAACCGGTGCCCGCTTGAAAACCCACAAGAGATGCTTGACGATATCCTTGCCAACGTCCGGTCTGCGTACAGGGCCGGCGTCATCCATGCCGACCTCTCGGAGTTCAACATTATGGTCCGGGACGGGAAGTGCGTTGTTATTGACTGGCCCCAGTGGGTGGAGACCGGACATCCCCAGGCAGACGAGATCCTTACAAAGGACCTTACAACCATCCTCACCTTTTTCAAACGGAAATACCATATCCCCTACTCACCAGAGGACGCATTTGGATGCGTGACCGGCTGAAGGTCTTTGGAATCGATATCATCAAAGGCTCGGTGAGGTCAAAGTCCCGCCGCCCCATGTATGCCCTCGTCAGGATGGAGGGGCAGGCGATCGTGAGCGAGGGCGAGGTCTCGATGTTCCGGCTCTTCCGGCTTCTGGCCGCCGAACAACCCGATATCCTTGCCGTCGACAGCCTGCAGGAGATTGCAGCCGACCAGCACGA
>CAZNLI010000022.1:0-25886 GCA_964574125.1 uncultured Methanoregula sp. | reverse complement strand
TCCGTTACCGGGCACGGCAATCACCCTCTCATTTTTACGGTATTCCGGTGCCGGACCATATAAGGACTGGGGTTTTTGGAGTCCCGGTCCGCTGTTCCGTCATCTTTGTACCGTTGACCGGTTCCGGGCGAGGAACAGCCCGACACCGACCGGGATCAGGAAGGTCAGGGCGTAGTAGATGATGACATCGATGCCGTAGTACGTGGCGGAGAAGAGCAGGACGATGAAGAGGTAGTCAAGGACGACCGCGATTGCGACCCATACGATGCCGACCTTCGCATAGTAGGAAAGGGGAAGGTCCCGGCTCCTGAACCACCACCACGTGATCGCGATGGTGACCGGCGTGAAGATCGCAATCAGGATCCAGCCCATCTGCGCCGCAAACGGTGAAAAGAAGAGTACGAGCGACGCGACGTACCCGATCAGCCAGAAGAGCGTGCCAAGCCCGGCGCTGTCCCTGATCCACGGCATCATAGGAGGGTCTTTGGCTTTTGCCCATCATCAGTTTTTCTCCGGCCGGGTGCGGGACATATCTCCCGGACCTGCGCGGGAGACATCCGGAAAATCCGGGAGTGAGCGGATCTGTAACGTTCTGGTAAACGGGTCTGGCGGATTCCGGCAAATCTCCGGGAAATTCCCGCAGGAAAAATGAAAAGCTGGTATGAAATTTTTACGCTCTTCTCAGCAGCACGAGAGCGCCGGCGGCCATGATGGCGCCAAGGACCGGCACAACGGTTACGGGCGACTTTGTTGTCGCGGTCGGTTCGACGCCTACGAGCGTTGCGGCAACCGGCGTGCTGTCGCCACCGGTGACCGTGATCGTCTGGACGAAGTCACCGTACCCGGAGAGTCTGAGGGTGAGCGTGTGCGATCCCGCTGCAACGTTCGTGAGCGTTGCCGGGGTCACACCCATGTACACGTTATCGATATAGACCTCAGCGCCGGTGGGCGACGAGGCGATAACGACCTGCCCGGTGGTATCGGGCGTCGGGCCGGGTGAGACTTTGGCAAGGACCGCGTTCACGGTCGCGGATCCCCCGGCCGGGACAAGGACGTTCTGCGTGTAGTCCTGGTAATCCGTGAGCCGGAGGAGGACGATGTGGTAGCCCGGCGTCAGGCTCGTGATATCGAAGTAGCTGTTCGTGAGCGTCGTGCCCATGTATTGGGAGTCGACGTATACCGCAGAACCGCCCGGCGTCGACATGACCTCGATGGAACCGACGTTCGATGCCTGGGGTGAGAGCGTGATGGAGAGCGGCGTCTGGTATCCGGCCGAGACCGTCACCGTGCCGACATACTCGTTGTACTTTGCCTTGTGGAGCCGGACCGAGTGGGTTCCCGGTGCGAGGTTCGGAACAGTCGAGGGCGTCTCGCCAATGTACCCGCCGTCAACGTAGATGTCGGCGCCCGAGGGGGACGACGAGACATAGAGAGACCCGGTCTGTGCCGGGTTTGGCGAGAGGCTGACGCTTACGTACGCGGTCTCGCCTGAGTTGACAAAGACCGACCGGGTGACCGACTGGTACCCGCTCATGCTGACCCGGATCTCGTGGCTGGTGCCGGCAGTTACACTGGTGAACGTGTACGGGGTGGTCTGCCATGAACTGCCGTCAAGGGTCGCAACCGCAGCGGACGGCGACGAGGTTACCGAGATTGACCCGAAGCTTGCGACCGGGTTCAGCGTCGCGTACAGGTCGACGGTCCCGCCCTTTGGCGGCATCTGGGAGACAGAGTCCGTGTAGGTCGTGTACCCGCCCTTTTCGACCCTGAACGATTTCACCGGTGTTCCCGTTGTCGAGACCGGGATGCTGCAGGATCCCGATGCGATGGTGCAGCTTCCGGACGCCCCATTGTCAAGCGAGGCCGTCGCGCCGTTGATGTTGCAGTTGATCCTGAACCAGCCCTTGTCGGAACCGATCGGCTGGATCGTTACCGTAGGCTCCGGGGTCGGTTCGGTCGTCGGCACCGTTGTTACGATTGGCGTAAGCGTCGCATCGACCGCGGACTCTTCGCCGGGGCTTACCGTGACCGATGTCGTATACGGTTCGTACCCGGCCATCGTTACCTTTACCGTGTGAGACGTGCCCGAGGAGATCTCGATGCCGGCAAGCGGGGTTGTGCCAAGAGCCTTGCCATCCATCGAGACGGATGCGCCCATGGGTGTCGAGGCGATCGTGACCCAGCCCACCAGGGCCGGGGTCGCGGTCGGCACCGGGGTCTTCTCCGTTGTCGGGACCGTTGTCGGTTCGGTGGTCGGTTTTGTGGTGCGCTCGACCGTTGTTTGTTCCGTTGTCGCCGGGGTCACCGGGTTCAGCGTTGGTTCTTCAGTTACTTCGGTCGGCTCTTCCGTGAGGCCTATCGACGCAGCAACAGGGACTGCGCAGGCGAAAAGGAAGAGGAGGATGCAGAACAGAAATGATACGCGTTTCATTTTCAAAAGTACTCCCGATATGAAAAAATGATTTTTTTGGATTGTATGTGAAGGTTGTGATTTGAGAGGCGGATTATCACGACCATTATCGCCGATTGTCTCCAAACGGGGCGGCGTGAAATTCTCAAAATTCTCCGTTCAGTCCCCGGTTTTTAAAAGTGCAGGAACAACGTGAAAAGTTCCGGTCCCGTCACGACGTATACTCATGGACCGCTTCGAACGCGTGGGGGTACCTGACCATGCCGTGGATGCCGTCCAGTGCCCCGCGTGCCAGCGGAAGCGCCATGAACGCATTATCCGGGCAGGGGAACGGCGCGGTGATCCCGGCATCCCGTGCAGGTGTGAACCCGAACCGGGGGTAATAGCCCGGGTGGCCGACGACGATTACGATCCGGTACCCGAGGCGCTGGCATTCCTTTAAGCCCTCTTCCATAAGGGCAAGGCCGATCCCCCGGCACTGGAAGTCCTGGTGGACCGCGAGCGTGGCAATGGCGAGCGCAGCGGTCTCCTCCGTCTCAGAGACGATCGAGACTGGCGGAAAGAGGATGTGGCCGATAACCCGTTCGCCGGATACCGCGATGAGCGAGAGTTCCGGATCGTAATCCCCGTCATCGCGGAGGGCATTCACGAGCCGGGCTTCTCCGTCCTGCCCGAATGCCTGCGCATTGACCTCAAAAATAGCGTCGATATCTTCAGGCTCTTCCTGCCGGATAAAAAATGAATCCATCTCTATGTCTTGTACGGCTGAAGGGATAAAGGAGGGATGCAACCATCGATCCGCCCGTTCTGCCGGTACCGTTCTGCGGCCGGCTGCCGGTTCTTTTTCCGGTGTGGCGAGCTGATGCCGGCATCGCAGAAAAAAAAAAAGAATTCCGGCTCAATTTTTTTTACAATCTTTTTTCGCATTGTCAATCGACCGCTGGACTGACCTTGAAAGAACGTATTGTCTTACCCGGGCAGGAGAGATCATATTCCTGTGCGGCTGCCGGGTGAGGTTTCCCCTGCCCCCCGGCTCCCCAAAATTCACCCAGGTGTCCGACGGTGAAAAAGTATCATTTTCGGACAATAGCCGCGATCCGGCATATTTTGGCATCCGTGAGCACGTTTTCCCAATTTTCCTGCCCTGGAATAGCGCTAATTATGTCCTCTCTTTTCACGTCGGTGGAATCGGTCGGGGACCCGAATTATTCCCGCATTTTTACGAATTATGACCTTTATTCTGGCCGGAAACGGGGATGCCCGCGCACCCCCTCAGGAAGTCTCCGTCGGTGGTATAGGACCGTACGATCCCGGCATTTCCCTGGAGATACCCGGGACTTCCGGGGTCAGGGTTCAGCCCCGCAGCCCTCATGAATCACTTCCCGGGCGATCCCGGGGAAAATATGTATCCTGCGCACCGACGGAGAACCTGCCGGGCAGCGCCATGCCTCCTGCCGGTGGACAACCCATCCCGACGGAGAACCGGGAAAAACCGGGGTTCCGGGCAGCCTTCCGACACATGCCAGAACATATCCCCATGGGGATCTTTGAACAGAACGCGGATACGGGGCGATTTTTGCAGCGTGATTTTCTTTAAATACTCCCACTGGTATGATTGGACGTTTCCGGATTTTTCCTCGCTCCAAACCTGCCTATACCTGGCCACCCTTTTTCCGACGTAAAATTGGCCTTCCGGAACCAAAACCTGGCTCAGATATTGAGAAACCTGGCCGGTCGGTCCGGAAAACAGGTCAAACGGAGCCCGATACGGGCGTATTTTTCCGACGCTCAGCTGATGTCCGGAAAAGCCTCAAAACAGGCATCCGGTTCCTGTCCAGGTATCCATCGACCAAGTAATTACCAATGAAATACGGCCTCGTTTATTAGGAAAGAATCATCCAGGGCGAAAAAATCCCGGAAAAATTTTGATCCGGCTATCTCATGCGAGTTCTTCCGGAAATGTCCGGGAAAAATTCATGGAAAAAAATTCCGGATATCATTTCAGAAAAAATCTCATAAGGAACATTTCTAAAATCGGAAAAAAACGCCGGGAACCGCGCTCATCGCAAAAGCCACTCCTCGAAACCGAACCGCCGGAACATCCCGCCGATCAGGAGCACGATGTACCCGACAAGGACCATGGAGATGAGCGTTCCTTCCCGGATGCCGGTGATGTTCTTGAACAGCAGAAACGAAATGACAACAGCGATAGAGACAAGGGAGATATCGAATGCCATCTTCACGATCCCGAACCGGACTTTTATTGCATCGGCGATTGCCCGGACCAGCCCTTCTCCGGGATTCATGATGACATTTGCCGCAACCTGCAGGTAGATCCCGAGCGCAAGCACGGTGCAGCCGGCAACGACGACAAAGATCCGGCCGGCATAGAAATCCGGGTTCACGGGCGCGGAAAGGAACATCCCCACATCGACGAAGATCCCGAAGAAGAACGCAACGACTGCCTGGAGGTACTGGTGTTTTGGGAACGATCTTCCGATGATTGCGATCTCGAGGAGCAGGAAGATGATGGAGAAGAGAAATGTCAGCTGCCCGAAGGTTATGGGAAATGCGAGGGAGAGCACGTACGCAACGCTCGAGATCGGCGGGGTCCCGAGAAAGGATCGCGTGACGAGCGCAATCCCAAGGCCCATGAAGAAGAGGCCGGTGAGAAGGAACGCGGATCGTTTGACAAGGGAAGTGCCGGCCATGCGGGAGATCTCTCCAGTACCCGGGGTTGCGTTACGTGTTAATGATGACGGGTGCCCGGCACCGGGCAGCGCCAGCCGGAACCACCGCATCTTCCGGAAAGCCTCCGGAATTATCCCGGGAGCCCGGCAGTTCCTGCATCACCGCGGACCGGTCCCATGCCTTATATCAGTCTTGCCGGACCACATCCTCATCAGGAGACCGTTCAATACTCATGGGCCGCGTTCTGGTATCACCGCTCAACTGGGGGCTCGGGCATGCAACCCGGGACATCCCGGTCATCCGCGAGCTTTTAAAAAACGGCCATGAGGTCACGGTCGCCGCGACCGGAAGCGCCCTGCTCGCGCTGCGCCGCGAGTTCCCTGATGTCGCGTGGATCGATGCCCCGGATTACACCGCCCCGTATGGGACGGGAAACCACCTCCTTCCCCGGATCGTCTGGAACCTGCCGGGCCTGTACCGGGAACTCGCCGCCGAACGGCGGTGCATCTCGCGCATCCTTGCAAAGGACCGGTACGATCTCATCCTCAGCGACAACCGGCTCGGGATGTACTCGGAAAGCGTCCCCTCACTCTTCATCACGCACCAGCTCCATTTCCATTTCCCGCCCGTCATCTGGCCGGTGGAGATTACGGCGCTGCTCCTCAACCGGCTGCTCCACGGGAAGTACGCCCGCATCATCGTCCCCGACAATCCCCCGGGCCCGGCAGCGCTTGCCGGAAAACTCTCCCGGCCGATCCTCCGGTCCTCGATGGAGCACTGTTTTTTTACCGGGATCCTTGCAACCGCAGAGAAGCGGGACCTTGCAGAAGATCTCGATTACCTCTTCATCATCTCCGGGCCGGAGCCCCAGCGGACGCTCTTCGAGCAGATCGTCCTCCCCCGGCTCCCCGATCTGCCGGGCCGCAAGGTTGTCCTGCTCGGGAGCCCGGGAAAAGGCGCGACGACCGTTCCCGACCCGGAGACAACCGTCATCGGTTACGCGGAAACGGAGGAGAAGATCGCGCTCCTGAACCGGGCAAAGTTCATTGTCTGCCGGTCGGGATACACGACCATGATGGAGCTTGCCGAGGTGCAGAAGAGAAATGCCCTGCTTGTCCCGACACCGGGCCAGACCGAGCAGGAGTACCTCGCGGCATACTACCGGGAGCGGGGCTGGTTTTTCTCGCAGGAGCAGGGCAGGCTCGATCTCGTCTCCGATATTAAAAAGGCGGAAGGGTTCGCCGGGTTTCCTGCGATGCCGGAAACAGCAGGGAATGTGCGGCGCCTGTACCGGGAGGTCCTTGCCCCCTATGTCGAATGAACGCGGGCGGAAGGGATCTGGCAGCGGGATTCCGGGAATTGCGGAACATGCGGGAATGACGGGAGCGATGCGGTATGGATGACTTGCTCCTCTACGCCCGCATCGCCATCGCCGCGGTATATGGCACGATCTTCCTGCTCCTTGCGGGAATCGTGTACGCGGCATTCCTCCTCCTCTTTGCCCCGCCCGCGCTCCTTTCCGATCTCATCGCACGGGCAGCGCCGGTGCTGGCAGTCGTTCTTGTTATTTACTGCGGGATCCCGGTCATCCTGTCGCACCTGCGGATCATCTGACACAGTCTTTCTGCCGGTTTGCGCCTGCTTTCCGTTACTTTTTGATAGGTTCCGCGCCAACCTGAGATCGATGGAAACCGTAACCCCCCAGTCCCTTGGAACACTGCTCGGAGATCTCCGGGCAAAGCGCCCGCTCGTCCACCACATAACGAACGCGGTCACGATCAACGACTGCGCCAACGCAACGATAGCAATCGGCGGCGCTCCCGTCATGGCGGAAGCGATGGAAGAGGTTGCCGAGATGACGAACCTTGCGGATGCGCTTGTCTTAAACATCGGCACGCTCTCGCGCCAGCAGATCCTCTCCATGATCGAGGCAGGGCACGCCGCGAACCAGAAAGGGATCCCGGTCATCCTCGACCCGGTCGGGGCGGGCGCGACCACGATGCGGACCGAGTCCTCGCGGATGCTGCTCGAAGATCTTGAGATCGCGGTCCTGAAGGGGAACGCCGGCGAGATCGGGGTGCTTGCCGGTGCCGATGCAAAGGTCCGGGGCGTGGACTCCTGCGGGATCTCCGGCGATATCGCAGCGGTTGCGAAGGCGTTTGCAAAGGAGAAGGGGATTGTTATTGCGGTCAGCGGGAAGACCGATATCGCAACTGACGGGAAACGCACGGTCTTTGTCGAGAACGGGCACGAGCGGATGGGAAGGCTCTCCGGGACGGGATGCATGGCCGCATCCCTGACCGGCGCATTCTCCGCGGTAACGGAGGACCGGGTCGCCGCAGCCGCAGCGGCCTTCTCCGCGTTCGGGATCGCCGGGGAGCTTGCCGCGCCGGGCGCAGCCGGCCCCTACTCGTACCGGTCCGCGCTTGTGGACCGGGTTGCCGCCCTTACGCCCGCCGACATCACAAAACACGCCCGCATCCGGATCGTATGACCGGCACAGTCTGGGACCTCTACGTCATCACCGACACCGCGATCGGGAAGGGCAGGTCCCACGAGGAGATCGCCCGGCTCGCAATCGCCGGCGGGGCATCCGTCATCCAGCTCCGGGACAAGCAGCGCAGTTCCGGGGATCTGATCGGCATCGGGAAACGGATCGCGGTAATCGCAAAGGAGACCGGCACGCTCTTTATCGTCAATGACCGGCCCGATATCGCGGTTGTCTGCGGCGCGGACGGCGTCCATCTCGGGCAGGGCGATATCCCGGTTGCTCTCACGCGGAAGATGGTGCCCCGGCCGTTTGTCATCGGTGTCTCGGTCAGCACTCAGGGAGAGGCCCGGCAGGCCGAAGCGGACGGTGCGGATTATCTTGCGGCAAGCCCGGTCTTTCCGACCGGCTCGAAACCGGATGCGGCCGGGTTCTGCGGGCTTGAAGGCATCCGGCGGATCCGGGCGGCAACAAGCCTGCCGCTCGTTGCGATTGGCGGCATTACGCCGGCGAACGCACGCGACGTCATCGCAGCGGGCGCAGACGGGATCGCGGTGATCTCTGCGGTAGTCGCAGAGGATGATATTGAGAAGGCGGCGGGGAATCTCCGGAAGATTGTGGAGGAGGCGAAGCGGGAGAGAGCCGGCTGACCGGGATTATTCCTTGAAAAATTTGCTCTGGTGAAATCATCTGGTTGCGCACTCCGCGGAATTTGTGAGGGTGACCACCTTTCCCGCAATTAATCCGGTCGAAACTATCAAAATATTCTTCATCTCTTGCTTCGTCTTTTGTGTATCATCCCGTTATGTTTATCGTGAGCGAGAACACTCCCACGTACCATGAGATCGTACGGTACCCGTTTCATCCTGCCCGTCGCCCTGTTTATGGCACTGCTTGCAGTCCTGTCGGCAGCGGGATGCACGGGAACTCCCCCCGGGTCTTCCGGCCCGTCAGCGACATCGCAGGCATCCTCCGGTGCCGGGTCGACACCTGCCGCAGATTCAAAAGCCGGAGGGGTCTTCATACTCCACGTCGCCGGGATTTCAAGCGGCGGGACGCAGCCTGCCGCACTGCCCGCAGCCTTCTCCTGTATGGTCGGAACGCCGGTTTCGCCGCCCGTCTCGTGGGAGAACGTCCCCGAAGGGACAGAGACGCTCGCCCTCATCGTTCTCGACCCGGATGCGCCTAATCCCCCGTTCACGCACTGGATCGTGTACAACATCCCGAAGGACCGGACCGGAATTCCCGAAGGGCAGGGATCGGCAAAAGAACTCGATGGCGGCGGGCAGCAGGGGATCAACAGCGCAGATCAGCGGGGATACTACCCGGCCTGTCCCCCCATCGGCTCGAAGCACCGGTACTTCTTCGAGCTGTATGCCGTTGACTACACGATCGGCCTGCCATCCGCCGATCGCGAGACGCTCACCGCGATGCTCAACGGCCACGTGATCGGGGAAGCGATCGTGAAGACGACATTCTCCCGGTAATTTTTTCGATGATAATTTTATTGATTATGTTTGGAAGATTCCAGGTTGCCCGGGTCTGTTTGGTCACCGGAGCGCTGCGATAACGCACGAGAGCCGGGCCATCCCTTCCTTGATCCGCTCTTCATCCGTGTTGGAGAAGTTCAGCCGGATGAGATCGCTCCCGCCGCCATCGGTGTAGAACGGCGGGCCCGGCATGACGGCAACTTTTTCTTTGATCCCCTGCCGGAATACCTCCATCGCGTCCATGCCGGGCGGAAGCGTTGCCGAAAGGAACATCCCTCCCTGCGGGACCGTGTGCGTCATCCCGCCCGGGAAGAGGTCGTCAAGGAGATCGCACATCAGCCGGCAGTTCCCGGCATACACCCGGGTGATGGTCCGGAGCCGGGCATCGAGGTCCTGTGTCGTGAGGTACCGGTGGAGGATCATCTGGGAAAGGAGGTTTGAGTGCAGGTCTGCCGCCTGTTTTGCGATGTTGAACTGGGTAAGGATCTCCTCCGGCGCAAACATCCAGCCGATCCGGAGGCCTGGCGCAACGATCTTGGAGAACGATCCGCTGATTACCGTCTGGTCCGGCAGGTATTTTTTCACGGGCGCACGGGGACGGTTGTCAAAGAAGAGTTCCCCGAACGCGTCGTCCTCGTAGAAAATGGTGCCTGTGCCATCGAGGAGCCGGGCAAGCGCCCGGCGTTTCGTGTCCGCGTACGTGCAGCCGGAAGGGTTCTGGGAGTTGGGGACCGCGTAGAAGAACTTCGGCGCCTGTTCCCGGAGCATGTGCGCGAAACCTGCGAGGTGCGGCCCGTCCGCTTCGAGCTGCACCGGGGCAAAGACCGGTTCGTACAGGGAGAACGCCTCGAAGGCGCCGAGGTAGCCGGGCCGCTCGACGCCGATCCGGTCGCCCGGGTTGACGAGGATCTTGGCGATGAGGTCGAGGCACTGCTGCGAACCGTTCAGGATCTGGATATTGCCCGGCTCCGCGGGAATGCCGAGCCGGGCCCGGTACCGGTGTGCGATGAACTCCCGGAGCGGGAGGTACCCGTCTGTTGTCGTGTACTGGAGCGCAGCACAACCGTGTTCCCCGAGTACGTCGTACGTTGCCTGCCGGATTCCCGCGACATCGATGAGTACCGATGAGGGCAGTCCCCCGGCAAACGAGATGATCGCAGGATCCTGCGAGACGGCAAAGAGCGTGTCCAGAAAGGATTCCGGGACGCGCCCCATCCGGGCGGCAAACGTGAACGGGGGAACCATACCTATAGTTCGATGCCGGCCCGCTTAACTATTTCACCGGTGAAACAGGTTATTATCACAAACGACCAACGCAATAAATCTGTACCCGTGCGGGCGAACCTGCCACAGGAGCGTTCCGGAATCCGGAACCGGCCCGGTTCTTCGCGCACACAAAAAGACGGCGGCCACCATGATCACGATCCTGTTTGTTGACGACGAGGAGGTAATCCGGTCCGTTGTTGCTCATTCCCTCGGGATTCCCGGGGAACTTGAGGTCGAGACTGCCCCCTCTGCCGAGACGGCGATTGAGATGATGAAGGGCACGATCTACGACGCCATCGTCGCCGACTACGACATGCCCGGAGGGATGGACGGCATTACATTCCTCACGCACCTCCGGAACGACGGCAACCAGATCCCGTTCATCATCTTCACCGGCAAGGGGCAGGAGGAGGTCGCGATCAACGCGATTAACCACGGGGCTGATTTCTATATCCAGAAAGGCGAATCCCCCCGCGCCCAGTTCGCCGACCTTGTCCAGAAGATCGGGCAGGCTGTCCAGCGCAGGAGGACAGAGAACGCGCTAAAGGAATCCGAGCGGAATTACCGGAACCTCCTTGAGAGCCTGCCGGATCTCATCCTGACGACCGGCAGGGACGGGATCGTCTCGTCCCTGAACAACCCCGGTGCCTTCGCGCTGGAAGTACAGTCGGATCGCGTTCTCAATAAACCCTGGACGGTCATCCTTGAAAGCGGAAGAGCAGCAGAAGCGCAGGAGGCAGTTCTGGCGATGATGGAATCCGGTAGCCCGATGGCGGATTTTCCGGCATCCCTTGCTCCCGTGCAGCCTGGCCGGGAGGTAATACCGGTTGCCGTGTACGGGACTGTTATCCGGAACGGAGCGGGAGATGCCACCGGTGCCCGCATGATCGTACGCGCTGTTGCCGGCGGCGGGAATGCACCCGGGCGGTTCCGGATTGCCGAGGAACGGTTCCTCACCCTTCTCTCCCTCCTGCCGCTCGCGGTGATCATTATCGATCCCGAAGGCAGGGTCCGGCAATGGAACGTGGGTGCGGCCCACCAGTTCGGCTGGACAGCGGATGAAGCGATCGGCAGCATCATCCCGTTGGTGCCGCCCGACATGAAGACCGAGTTTTACAAGGTCGTCTCCTGGTGCATGCAGGGTGAGAAACTCCGGAACATCGCGATCCATGCAAAACGGTGCAATGGCAGTCTCGTCCGCGTCATGCTCCACGCAGCGCCGCTCCATGACGGGACCGGCGCAATATCCGAGATCCTCCTTGTCGTGACCCCGGCCGAGTGAGCGCCGCAGCCGGCCGGTCCCGCGCTCCTTTCTTACCCGGGAAAATCCGTTGCCCCGGTCTTCCGGAGATCGAAGACCCAGCGGTTCACGCCCGGCGCGATGTTGCCGCACCTGCGGAACGTTTCTGCCGACAAGCCCTTTTCTGCATACCTGGCGATGAGCCCTTCGATCTCGTGTTTTTTCCGGAACGTGTACATATGGATCCAGCCGTCTGGTTTTACGGCGGGTACGATGCTGTCGAGGATCCGGTCCTGCCCGTACGGGGCAGGGACGATGGCCCGGTCGAATGCGCCTTTCGGGAGCAGCGAGCGGTCGAACGCGTCTCCTCTGGTGAGTGTTGTGCGGGAGGCGACACCGTTTGCTGCGACATTCTCTTCAAGGAACCGGAACGCCTGCGGGTTCTTCTCGATTGCAGTGACAACCGCGCCCTTTTCCGCGGCGGGAATTACGAAGGGGCCGACACCGGCAAACGGGACGATCACCCGTTCGCCGGCCCGGACCATTCCGGCGACGCGTCGCCGCTCGGAGGCTAGCCGGGGCGCAAAGAACGCTTTCGCGATATCGAGCCGGTACCGGAACCCGTACTCGCGGTGCACGGTCATGGTCGTTGCCGGACTTCCCGTGAGGATCTCAAACCGGGCAACCCGGTGCTCCCCGTCCATCTTCGTCACCTTCCGGACAACCATCCGGATGCTCTTCCTGCGGGCGATGATTGCCCGGGCGATTTCCATGGAGAATGGCAGGAGCGGGTCCTCCAGTGCCACGATTGCAATGTCGCCGATCACGTCGAACCGTCCCGGTACAAGGGAGAGGAGTGCAGCCGGCACGATCCCGTCGCAGTCAACGCGGAGGGACATCGCACATTCTTGGCTTCCCGCGGGGATAAAGAACCCGGCGCGAGATTCTCCCCTTGCAATTATTGTGAAACCGCTTTTCGATCCCCTAGGTACATGTAACATCCTGCAGGGGACGATCAGGAAGATAGCGGACAGGTGCCGTACCAGGTGCCGGAAACAATCGGCAATCCTGCAATCCCTGACAGGATCCGGGCCGCTCTGGTGGCAAGGGGGATTTCCCGAACCATACCGGGACTCCCCGCCACTGTTCTTCCTGTCCAATCCCCAACCTTCATAGGGGGGTCTCGCCAAGATTCCGCTGGTTGGTATGTGCACCTGTTCACCGGAAGAAAATGCGATCATCGACCGGATCATCGGCTGCCGGCGTTCGAACCGGGAGTTCGGCCCGGATATCCCGGAGAAGGAAGATATCCGGCGGATCCTCCATGCCGGGATTATGGCCCCGTATGCTGCGGTTGCAGTCAGGACATCAAAGGATTACTTTCGCAGGTTCTTTGTCATAAAGTCCGGATCACAGGCCATGAATAGTCTTTCACGGTTTGTTTTTGAAAAAGTCCAGAAAATGGAAGCCGAACTCGCTCTGGCAATGGAGCGCGATCCCCTCTTCCGGAAGAGGGCGGCCGGTTTTTACCGGCGCCTTGCCATGATCGCGAAACTGGGTTTCGTCCCCGGCGTGGGCACGGCCCCGTACTACATCGTTGCAGCCGAGCGCCGGGGATATCCGCCGGTCGAACTCCAGTCCCTTGCCCACTGCATGGAAAATATGTGGCTAAAGGCGACTGCGCTTGGCCTTGGTTTCCAGTTGGTATCAGTGACCTCCGAGATGGCTGATGACCCGGTATTCTGCAGCGAGCTGGGTCTCCGGCCGGGAAAGTGGGCGCTGATGGGCTGCGCCGTGGGGTACCCGCGCGACGAACTTTCGCCGGCAATCCGGCCGCCGGTCGATGATGTGACAACGTGGATCGAATGAGGTGACAGAAGAGCACTTATTTCTGGCTGATGTTGCCCTTCTCTTTTAGCAATGCGCTGACGGGCTCCTGCGTCCCTGCCCGACGGTAGGCGCCCGGCGGGACGGAGATCTCGAACCGGGCGCCTGTGCCGGGCTCGCCGATCTCGCGGATCGAGATGCCGGTAATCCCGAGAACTTCCCGGGAGAGGTAGAGCCCCATGCCGGTGTTCCTGCCAAAGCCCCGTTCAAAGATCAGGTCCTTCTCGTTGAGGGGAATTCCCGCGCCGTCATCCTCGCAGATGATGCGGCACCGATCCCCGTCGGACTGCAGGAAGAACCGGATCGTTGTGATCTTCCCGCCATACCGTGCGGCATTGTCCATCAGGTTGTAGATGACCCGGGCGATGAGGGGATCGGAGAATGCTTCCGTGCCGGCAGGGATCCTGTTTTCCACCCGGACCTTCCCGATCGGCGCCTGGTTGGCAACCGTATCGACAAGCGCCCGGATATCCTGCCAGGTAGGGGCGGCAACGCCGATCTCTTCGTATTCTTTCGTGAACTGGATCATCGAGGAGATACGTTCCGAGGCTGCATGGATCTTCCGGAAGTACTCGGAAAACGCGGGATCCGGCTGTTTCTGTTCGAGGATGGCGAGGTATCCCTGGAGGATGAGCATCTGGTTCTTGATGTCATGCCGGGTGATGCCGGAGAGCAGGCTGAGTTTTTTATTTGCCTCGCGGACGCTGTGCTCCGCCTGCCAGCGGCCGGTGATATCGGTCATTAAGCTGAGCACCGCCGGCCGTCCCTGCCACTGGATCGCTGCGCCGGAGAGGGATATCCAGTGTATGGTATGATCTGAGTCCACGATCCTGAAATCGTAGGCATCGGGAATGTTTTCGCTGGCAATCCGTTTCCGGTATTTCGCCGATACCAGCTTCCGGTCTTCCGGCCAGACGAACCCCGCGAGCGGTTTTCCGGCGAGATCCTCAACCGGCACCCCAAAGAGTTTTGCAGCGCTCGGGTTGGCAAAGACCAGCCTTCTGTCCTGGATGATGATGATGGCCTCGTTTGCCTTCTCGATCAGGGTGCGGTATTTCTCCTCGCTCTCCCGCAGGCGCTCTTCCGTCCGCTTCAGCTGGGAAATATCCCGCACCGATGTGATCAGGTACTCTTTACCTTCGAGCCGGATGGTCGAAGCCGAACTTTCAACCTCGAAGATTTCACCGTTCTTCCGCTTATGACGGGTTTCGAACCAGTCGATCCGGCCTTTTTCCCTGACGGTCTGTATCAGGGTCGCCCGGTCCTCCGGACAGGCCCAGATCCCGAGATCGAGAGAAGTTTTTCCGATCTGCTCCTCCCGGGTGTAGCCGGTGATACGCTCCGAGGCATCGTTGGCATCGACGAACCGGCCGGATTCGAGCTCGCTGATCCAGATGATGTCCGGGCTCTGGAGGTAGATGGTCGAGAACTTCTCCTCTGCCTGGACGAGCGCCGCTTCCGCCTGCTTGCGGGCGGTGATGTCGGTCATCAGGCATAAGGTTGCAAGCCTGCCCTGCCAGAGGATCTTTGCCGCTGAAGTGAGGATCCATCGCGGTTTACCTCCGGCACCAAGGATACGGAAATCGTACGTATCCGGGACTTTCTCCCCGGCAATCCGCTGCCGGTGCATCTCCATCACGTACTGCCGGTCTTCCGGCCAGATGAACCCGCTGACCTGTTTTCCCATGAGATCTTCGGCCGGCATCCCGAACAGCCGGGACGCGCTGTTGTTGGCAAAGACCTGGATGCCGTCCTGCACGATGAGGATTGCCTCGTTTGCCGTGTCGATGACGGTGCGGTACTTCTCCTCGCTCTCGCGCAGCGCATTATCCGCTTTTATCATCGCGGAGATGTCCCTCACCGTCACGATCAGGTACTCCAAACCTCCGAGGATAATGGTCGATGCCGCGATGGAAGCGTTGAAGGTTTTGCCTTCTTTCCTCCGGAGAAGTATCTCGAACCGGTCGACCCGGCCATCCCTGCGGATCCTCTGGATCAGGCGTGCACGGTCCCTGACATCCACCCACATCCCGAACTCGATGGACGTACCACCGATCAGTTCTTCCCGCGGGTAGCCAAGGATGCGGTCTGCGGCGTCGTTCACATCGACGAACCGGCCGGACTCCAGTTCGCTGATCCAGATCATGTCCGGGCTCTGGCGGAATATGGTCGAGAACTTCTCCTCTGCAGCCCGGATTGCATCCACTGCCAGTTTCTTGTCGGTGATGTCGTGGACCGCGGCATAGATCAGGTTGCATGCCGGGTGCGCCTGCCACTCGATCCAGCGGTACGACCCGTCCCTGCACCGGATCCGGTTCACAAAATTTTCGACGGCCTTCTGTGTTAAAAGAATGGCAAACGCATCGTGCATTGCAGGCAGGTCGTCGGGATGGATAAGGTCGAAGACATTTTTCCCGAGAAGGTCCCGTTCGGGATACCCGAGCAGGCGCTCCCATGCCGGGTTCAGGTGCCGGAAGTTCCCGCTGGTGTCGGTGATGCAGAGAAGGTTGATGCTTGCCGCAAAGAAATTGTCAATCTCCTCCGTCTTCTCTTTCAGGGCGATCCCGGTCCGGGCGCGTTCGACAGCGAGCCGGATCTTGTGGGAGAGTTCGGTGAACTGCGCCGTGGGATCCCCGCCCTTCTGGAGGTAGAAGGTTGCCCCGCTGTTGATCGCCTCGATCACGACCTCCTCTCTCCCCCGGCCGGTGAAGAGGATGAACGGGATGGTGCTCTGTTTCCGGATCGTTTTTAAAAGATCGATCCCGTCCATTACAGGCATCTGGTAATCGGAGATGATGGCGTCATACTTCTTTGATCCGAGCATCGCAAGTGCGCTCTGACCGGATTCCACCGTGTCGACAAGGAACTCGCCGTGCTCTTCGAGAAAAAGTTTCCCCAGTTCCAGCAGGGCAGGTTCGTCATCAACGTACAAAAGCGAGATCACAGGTAATCAGTGCCTGACGGTAAATTCCGTCAATAATTACGACTGAATCGTTATTAACGTTGGGAAATGCCAGACATATCTGCCCGTCAGAATCGGGTTAATATCTGTACTATTGAAACCTGAAAAATCATCACAATTCCATTACCCGGGGATGTCCACCCGCTGAACCGGGGGAAGATCAGATAATCCTCCAGGGAGGACTGAATTTTCTGTGTGTAGCATTTCATCAGGGCAAATCCTGATGAGCGTTCACGCCAAACGTTATGGCACCAATGGCGCAGATGGCAGGTGCAGGCCATGCTTGATATCCGGTTTGTACGGGCGAATCCGGAGGCAGTCAAAGCCGACCTTGTGAAACGGAACGATACTGAAAAGATTGCATGGGTTGACGATCTTCTCGCAAAGGATGCCCGGTCCCGCGAGCTGAAGGTTGCAACCGACAACCTCCGGAAACGGCGCAACGAGATCGGAAAGGAGATTAATGCGGTAAAAAAGGCCGGCGGCGATGCAGCGGCGCTCATGGCAGAGGGGGCGGCGCTCCCGCAGAAGATCCGGGCATGCGATGCCGAGCAGGAGGAGATCGCGGCTGCGGTCAAAAATTACCTCATGCGCCTTCCCAACATCCTGCACGGGAGTGTCCCTGCCGGAAAGGACGACACGGAGAACGTGGAGGTAAAACGGGTTGGCACGCCCCGCACGTTCGGTTTTGAGGTAAAGAACCACGGGCAGCTCGCCTCGGACAAGGGATGGGCGGACTTCGAGCGCGGGGCAAAGATCTCCGGCGCCGGGTTCTATTTCCTGATGGGAAACCTCGTTCTCCTCGACCTCGCGCTCCAGCGGTTCGCCCTCGACCTGCTGGTCGCAAAGGGATTTACCCCGGTAACCCCGCCTTACATGATCAACCGCCATTCCTACGAGGGCGTAACAGACCTTGCGGATTTCGAGAAGGTGATGTACAAAATCGACGGGAGCGATGCGTACCTCATCGCAACGAGCGAGCACCCGATCGGGGCGATGTACCAGGATGAGATCTTCGAGGAGAAGGACCTCCCGTTACGGCTCGCCGGCATCTCGCCGTGCTTCCGGCGCGAGATCGGGGCGCACGGCCTTGACACGAAGGGGCTTTTCCGGGTCCACCAGTTCCACAAGATCGAGCAGTTCGTCTTCTGCCTGCCCGAGGACTCGTGGACGATCCACGAGGAACTGCTCGCAAACGCCGAGGAGATCTTCCGGAAGCTGGACCTGCCGTACCGTGTCGTCAACATCTGCACCGGGGACATCGGCACGGTTGCCGCAAAGAAGTACGACATCGAGGCATGGATGCCCCGCGAGAACGCCTACAAGGAGGTTGTATCCTGCTCCAACTGCACCGCGTACCAGGCTGTCCGGCTTAACATCAAGGTCCGGGACCCGAAGAATTTCGAGGAGAAGCGGTACCTCCACACCCTGAATTCGACGGCAATTGCGACTTCACGGGTGATCCGGGCGATTCTCGAGAACTACCAGGAGAAGGACGGCACTGTTGCGATCCCCGGTGTGCTCAGGCCGTACATGAACGGCAGGGAGACGCTCTGATCGCTCTTCATTTTCTTCATTTTTCTTCATTTTCTTTCTTCCCATCATTCCCTTCATTCTCTCTCGCACTCCCGATCCTTCGCAGGAATTTTCCCGCAATTTCGACCAGATTGCCTGCTGATTTTCCGGTCAAACCGGAGATTGATATACCCCGGATGACAGTGAATATCACGGGAAAATCCGTATGACCCGCGCACCCCGCATCACGGACGAATCAGTCCTCAACCGGTGGATCGGCATCGAGATCGCCCGGATGAACGAGGGAATTGTCCGGGAACGAAAACCGCTTTCTCTTCTTCTCGAAGCAGAGAAACCTTCCGCGATGACAAAGAAGGGGCAACCGTACGAGTTTGACCGGAATGTGATCGAAAGTCTCGAAAAAGCGCTGCCCGAAAGCATGCACCGGCGTCTCAGGCTCCCGATCCAGTTCTTTCTCTCGGCTTCCGTTCCGGGCAGCTGCTCCTGCCCGGATCCCGAGGCGCTCGCCGCACTCCAGTTGCTCGGAGAAGTGAGTACACTTCGTACCATGCAGAACGACCGGTTCTGGGTCTCCCGGCCGATTGTGTACGCGATCATGAAGAAGTACCCGACAGCCGTGCAGATCGTGATGGGTGTATGAGCGGGAAATGGACGTCACACTTCATGCAGGGTACCCGGTTTTGACCCGCGTTCACTTTCCCTCCGCACACCCCGGTCTTATTACTGAAAAGCCTGAAAATTCCCGTACCATATGATCAACAAGGGGGCGTACTTAAAACAGCTGACCACGACGATGGCGCCGTTCCCGGTTGCATCGGTAGGTTCCGAGCTCTCAGGCAGCTCCCCGCCCTCGGTCTTTATCGGGACGTGGAACTACCCCGACGTATTTGCCGGCCCGATGGTCACACCGGTCCACGGGGATACGGCCGTCATGGATCTCCCCGAGGCATGGATCGGGAACCGGACGCAGGAGGAGATCATCGGGTACCGGCTGAACCTTATCCGCGGTACGCGCCGGGTCCATGTCAGCGATCTTGGCAGCCGGTATGTCGGGCAGCTCCAGGAGGTCGCTCTGTCCGGTGCATCGGTGGAGAGCGAGACGAATTTTTCGCATGTCCCGCAGGGGCTTTCGTTCTCCGAAGAGCACACGCCCCACGGGCCAAGCGCACCTGTTGAGCGGTTCGAGATCACCGGCAGCAGCTGGCAGCGGGATCTCGAAAAAGTGTACTATGACACGGATCTTTCAGCCCGTGACGCTGTCATCGGGCTCAGCGCGGGTAATGTCCCGTTCTCCAGCATCCAGAAAGCATTCTCGACCGGGACAATGGGCAGGGAGAGGAACCGGAAACTTGTCCCTACGCGCTGGTCGATCACCGCCTGCGACATGGCAATCGGCGATTTCTTCCTTGACCGGGTGAAACGGTGCGCAACGCTCGATACCGTCCGGGTCCACGAGTTTTCGAGCCTGAACAATCATTACGCGGTGCTCCTGCTCCCGACGCCATGGCAGTACGAGTGGACGGAGGCGTTCCACCACGTGCTCGGGAACGAGGAGTATGTCTTCTCCGACTTCGAACGGCACACGGGGAAGAAAGAATACTCCCCGGTCGGGGGATGCTATTACTCCTGCAAGATGGCGGTCCTTGAAGCGCTCGCAAAAGAGCAGCGGCAGGCCGGCGCAATTGTGCTCCGGGAAGCCGTCGAGGGTTACATCCCGATGGGCGTTTTCAATGTCCGGGAGAACGTGCGGCACGCAATGCAGCAGAAAGGGCTGGAGTTCGAGGATACCGGATCGGCGCTCCGGTACCTTGCGGGAAGGTTCACGCTTCCCCTCCGGCGGTTTATGGACGAAGGGACACTCCTTCAGGAATCCGTCCGGGGCAACCGGCAGGCAACGCTCTCCGCATTCTGCGGGTGACAGACCCTCGGGCTTCCGCTGATACTTCCGGACTTTTACATCAAATCCAGGCACTGATCGAGAGCGTCCCACCCGGAGCGGTCATATTTCCCTGCCTGACCGTTTTTCCGTTGCTGTAGATGGTGACGGTGAGCTTGTTTCCGGAATTATCCAGCTTCTGGATATTGGCATCGACGATCCTGCCGGTTGCCGGGACCTGGTAGAACCGGTCACCGGTGCCTGCGACATCCCGCATGCTCCCCTGGATGCCCACGGATCCCGCAAAATTGCCCGGGTACTGGACCCGGACATAGATCCCGGTGGAGGGGACAATCACGCCCTCACCTGACGGGGGCGTTGTCGTTGGTGCGGGAGGTGTCGCGATACCTGTCGTCATAACCGTTGCCGGGGAAACCGTGGTTATTGCAGGAATTATCGTCGTTACGGGAATCGTTGTTACAACCGTCGTCGATTCCGTTGTCACCAGCGCTGTTCCTGCTGCTGGGTTCCCGACAGAAAGGTTCGTCAATGCATATGCCCCAATCAGGATCGCAGCGATAACAAGCGTGATGATAACGACGTTGACCGGGCTGATCGCGAAACCCCGGGATCCTGGTTTTACCGGTGGGATTTCTGCCGACGGGACCGGTGGAGCTTCCGGTTCAGCCGGGGCACCGGAAGATTCCCCGGGGGACTCCGGAGACGGTACGAGAACAACAGGCGTCTCTTCGACAGTCTCCGTTTTTGTTGGAGACTCGTTCTTACCGGTATTTCTCTCACCGGTTTTTTCTTCGCTGTTTTTTGTTGTCTCTTCCTCCGGAGAAGTGGCTGCGGGAATCGCGACGGCGGATTCTTCCTGTACCGGTATACCTGCGGGAACCCCGGGCTCCTGCGCAGCACGCCGCACCTGCTCCTTGAGCCGACTCACCCATTCGTCGTAATGGTGGAGGCTGTTTCCTTCGCCGGCTTTCCGGGTGAAGGTGAGTTCGTATGCCTGCAGGACTCCGTCGGGGGCGGTGCGGGAGATTGTGATCGTCGGTTGCCCGAGACTGTTCTCTCCTGCAATCGCGGACCCGATCTCCCGCAGGGATATTTCGCGGGTTGGGGCTTTTGGATCGTCGCTCCGGATAAGAATCAGGCGGCGGGTTGTCACGATGGCCTCGTACCGATCTTTTTCCAGGACGATATTCTGGGTTGTCAGGACGATCGATTCATCGCCTGTCAGGTAGAAATCCGGCATAGGAAATGTTCGCAGATCTCTTTCTGTTGCAACCGGTCAATATCCTTTTTGGGAATTTTTCCTGTCCGGTCCAAGACTCCTGACTCATTCGTGATGCGGATCGGAGAACCTATGGTCTTTTAACGCCAATTTTCCGGCAATGGACAGTGGAAATATCGCCGTGGTCCTGGTCCATGGCTGGAACAGCCATCCGGGGATCTGGAACCGGCTCGTGCCACGGCTCGATGCCGAAGGGATTATTCACCGGCAGTACGATCATACGGCCCTCGCGGGATCGACAGTTCCCGCAATCGCTGCAAATCTCGGGGAATACCTGCACGAGGTCTCCCAATCCTTTGGTGACCGGAAGATCGATATCGTCTGCCATTCCGTCGGGACCTGTATCGTGCGGTACCTCCTGGAAGTCATTGACGGAAAATCCCGTTCGTTCCGGGTGCGGCAACTGATTGGCATCGGCCCGACAAACAGCGGATCGGCGCTCGCCGAGCTTTTCAGCCACCCGGAGTTCGGCCCGGAGATCATTGACAAGCTCACCGGTGTGTTTGTTCCCCGGGGTTTTGACCCGATAGCAGATCCCATCGTGCAGGATGTGCGCCCGAAAAGCAGGGTCATGGCGGAACTCCGGGCTGCGGGGATTCGGAAGGACATCCGGTACCGGGTCCTCGTGACGGCAAACCCGGCGGGGATCCCCGGGTTCTTCCCGCTGTTTTCAGGTGAAACAACCGATCTTACCCATGACGGCCACCGGCAGATGACCCGGCATGGCGACGGGATCGTGCCGAACCGGGAGTCCGAGCTGCCCGGGATATCGCTGGATATCCTCTCCGCGGGAGACGGAGAGGGTGCGGATCTCCCCTCCCCGGACCAGTACTGCCACATCAGCCTTCCCCGGAACCCGGTCGTGATCGACCGTATCATGGAATACCTACGGGAACCCTGATCCGGAAACGGATGGTTTACACCCGGGCACCAGGTTCTCAGCTCAAGTGTTTGCTCCGGTCTTTTCAGGCCGGTGCCGGGAATCAGACCCGGTACGTCTCTCCCGGCTCAAAACCGGTCCATAATGCCGGCGTGGGTGTCGGGCCGGGGAATTCTCCGGTCCTTGGATCGATGAGGAACTCGATGGTTCCCATGGGGGCACGGGTGCTCCGCGACAGGACGACGTTACCGTTGTAGGATACTTGCACGGTAAGTTCCGATCCGGAATTCATCTTTTTCTGGAAGGATGCCTGGAAGAGAGCGGTGTCGCCCGGGATCCTGTACAGGGACCGGCCTTCGCCAGATACATCCGCAAGGTTCCCGGGCCTGCCGTAATGCCCGATATAACTCTCGTTGCAGGATACGATCAGCCAGATACCGTTTGCGGGAATACCCACGGGTGCCTGCGCAGGAACCGTGGTGGTAGTTGTTGCCGGGAGAGTAACCGTGGCAGTCCCGGTTGGAATTACCTGAGTGGTTTCCGGTGTCGGTACCGGGGTTGTTGTTGTCAGGGGAAGATCGGATCCGCCCGGAGCAAGGTGAGCGATATACCATACGCCGGCTGCAACCGCGAGAAGAATGATGACGACAAGTGCTGCGGTGGCAATCGCCCGGAGAGACGGGCCCGGCGTTTCCGGCGGCGCCGGTGGGGGAGGTCCGGTTGGGGCAGGTTCAACAGGTGGAGCCTGCGTTTTTGAGGCAGGTGCAGGAGCCGGACTCTCCGGCAGGTGCGCAACCGTCTCCGGTTTTTCTGGAATCTTTTCAGGTTTTTCCGGCTCCGGTACAGCGGGAGTTTTAGTCGCCGTGATTGTTGTGCCCCTCTCTCCCTTTGGTTCCATTTCTCCAGCTGAGGGCTGCTGCCCGGTATCTCCTGTCCGGATTGTCTCTGAAGGTTCCGGTCCGGGTTCCTGTTCTACCGTTCTGGATTGGTCCCGGTTTTCTCCGGGTTCTTCAACGGTAACCGGTTGCGGGGAGACGGGTTCCATAATCGTTCCTCCGCCCACTTCCGGCACGACATCGAGGTTTACCAGCACCGGCTCTTCCCTGATTGCCGAGCTGTGGGGACGGGGGATATCGATCCCCCGGCGAGTGGCGGATATCCTTGGCATCTGCGCGGGAGTCTCCTCACCTTTCTTCCGGGGGGCCGGAAGCGGAGGTTTTCCCTGGCGCAGGACCACGATCTGCTCCATGAGATTTTTGATCCATTCATCCCGTTCCGATCTCCGCTGCTCCCCGGTATTCTGGGTGAAGAGCAGGTTCAGGGGCCGTGGCTCCTCATCCTCCCCCTCCGGCCTGACAAAGGAGAGCGTGATCACCGGTTCCCCGGATACGATCTTTCCTGCGTGTACCGCAGCTACGGTCCTGAGCGGGATCTTCCACGGGTTGAACCCGGCCTCACTGCTGTCGATGAGGACAAGATTACTTGTCGTGAGCATCATGTCGTACAGGGTAAAATTCACGCTGATCCGGTGCGTGGTTACGACAAACTCTTCCCCCTCTTCGAGATACAGCCCGCTCACGTTTGTCCTCCTTCTCGTACTTCTGGGTTCTCTTGGATGATATGCTTTTTATCCGGGTACTCCGTCACGGGGAAATTTTCAGAATATCCGTGAGGATCTCCTGTTGTTCCGTGTCCGGCATCCAGAGATGTGCCGGTGCCGGGAAAATTTCCATTAACCTTAAATAGGATTCCATGAATATTGACTGACTAGTCAATTTACAAGGAGCTGCCCGGTGCTGTACAGAACTGTTCCGAAGACTGGCGAACGGCTCTCGATTCTCGGGTTCGGCTGCATGCGTCTTCCCACAGGACGCACGGGAACTGTCGATGAGGAGCGGGCTGTCCGCCAGATCCGGCACGCGATCGATGCCGGGGTGAATTACCTTGACACGGCGCCGATCTACCATCTGGGCAGGAGCGAGCAGGTAATCGGGAGAGCGCTTGCCGGCGGATACCGGGAGAAGGTCCGGATCGCGACAAAGCTTCCCCACTGGGATGTTTTCAGCAGGGCGGACATGGATCGGATCCTCAACCGGCAGCTTGCAACCCTGCAGACGGATCATATCGACTATTACCTGCTCCACAGCCTCACAAAAGATGGTTTTGAGAAACTGAAAGGACTGGGCGTCTTGGAGTTTCTTTATACCGCAAAAAAGGATGGCAGGATCGGGAACGCCGGCTTCTCGACCCACGAAAACCTTGCCGCGTTCAAAGAGATCGTTGATGCGTACGACTGGGAGTTCTGCCAGATCCAGTACAATTACCTTGACGAGAAAAACCAGGCCGGAACAGAGGGACTGCACTATGCCGCAGGAAAGGGGCTTGCGGTCATGATCATGGAACCCCTTCGGGGCGGGAACCTTGCAGGGAGGGTCCCGGACGCGGTGAAGGCGATCTGGGACGAGTCGCCGGTGAAGAGATCGCCGGCCGAATGGGGGCTGCGCTGGGTCTGGAACCATCCCGAGGTGACGGTCGTTCTCTCCGGGATGAACGATGAAGTCCACATCGATGAGAACATCCGTGCAGCGGATGCGGGGCTCCACGGTTCGCTCTCAGGCGACGAGCTTGCACGGATCGGGCGTGTACGGGACAGCTACCGGAAGCTGATGAAGGTCGGCTGCACGGGCTGCGGGTACTGCATGCCCTGCCCGGCTGGCGTCGATATCCCCGGCTGTTTCGCGGATTACAACAACGCCGCCCTCTTCCCCCATGACCGGGCGGCAAAGTTCCAGTATATCATGCGTCACGGGGGGCTCATGGGGGAAAAATCCAGTGCCGGGCTCTGCCGGCAGTGCGGGAAGTGTGCAAAGGCCTGCCCCCAGCACCTGCCGGTCCCGGCTCTTATGAAAAACGTCGCGGGCGGGATGGAGAGTATGATGGGTATCGCAGTCCCGGTCATGAAAGCCGGGCTCTGGTGCATGAACAGGGTGGCGAGGATCAGGCGTGCCATATCCGGGGAGCGGTTGCGTGGGTAGCCGTGTGAGAAAGGGCAGTCCTGGCAGGGAGAAGGAGGAAGCGATCCTGGAAACAGCGCTCGCGCTCTTTGTTGGTCGCGGATTTTTTGGCACACCGACAGCACTCATCTCGAAGGAGGCCGGTGTTGCCACCGGCACGCTCTTCTTTTACTTTAAGACAAAGGAGGAGCTGATCGACGAGCTCTACCGGAGGGTGAAAGCCGAGGCGGCACGGGCAATGTGCCGGGGGCTGGAACGGGAGAAGACCGCGAAGGCGAAGATCCGCCGGCTCGGGCTCAACGCGATTGCATGGGGGATCAAAAACCCTGAGAAGGTGAAGTTCATGGAGCAGTTTGCCCATTCCCCGTTTGTCTCGACAAATGCGCAGGAGGAGGGGATGTCCCATTTCATCTTCTTAAAAGATCTCGTGCAGGAGGGAATCCGCGAAGGCGCGATCCGGGACACCGACCCGGATCTCCTCTTCTGCATGATGGCGTCAGCCCTGTCCGGGCTGATCGCACGGGCGTCCGCAGCAGAAGATGCAGCTGAACGCGAGACGATTGTCAGCGAGGGGCTCGATTATGTCTGGAATGGGATGAAGGCATGAATGTCCGGTGCACGGAAGTGATGAGATTGTCAGGAAGACCTGCAGGAGAATTGCGGCAGCAAACGACCACGTACGGAGAAGAAGAATGACAATTGTACTGGAAGCGCGGAACCTGAAAAAGACCTATGGCGATGTACAGGCGGTAAACGATGTGACCCTCTCGGTTGCTGAGGGGGCGCTCTTTGGCCTCTTAGGCCCGAACGGGTCCGGCAAGACCACGATGATCAAGATGCTGACCG
>CAZNLI010000021.1:0-26024 GCA_964574125.1 uncultured Methanoregula sp. | reverse complement strand
CCATGCTCCCGGATCGGTCGATGATCAGGACAACATCGATGGGTTTCTTGGCGAGGTTCCACCCGTCGCCGTTGAGTTTGAGGTGGACATCCACCGTGTCGCCGACTTTTGCCTGGTCCGGGGTGACGGTAAGGACTGCACTGAGATACGCATAATTTTTCCATGCGACATTGATTACTTTCGGGATCCCGTTCCAGGTTGCGGTAATTATGCAATTTCCCGTTGCATTCTGGGAATACGTTGGACCTGACGTTACGAACGCCCCCGGATAGAACTGGACGGTGGCCACTCCGTCCGCTCCGGTAATATTGCTGACGGTTGTCACCGTGCCGGATGATGAAAACGAGGGTTGCGACGTACTCCCGACAGTTGTCGGGTTATACGTTACACCGCTGAGGGTGAACGTTACGGTTTCGTTGGGAACCCCGTTGCCCCCCGCATCCATCACTTTTGCCGAGATGCTGGAGTAGATCTCAGGTTTCACATCGCGGCTCGGCATGGTCTGGGGGTTTGCCACCACATTGTGGGTCGTTGCCGCTGCATTATAAAACAGGACATCCTGGGATATCGTCACAGAATTGTTATTCACTGCCGTTGCGGTGACTGTATACGTGCCTGTTATCGTTTCCTCGTAAGTTCCCCCGATATTACCGTTATCCTGGGATTTTGCCAGCACATTCTTGCCGGATGTCGTATTGATCCAGACGTCCTGGCCGCCCGAAGGATTCCCGAACTTATCGTAGAGGGTATAGACAAATGCAAACGACGCACCCGCAGGAAGCTCCGGGGGATTGCCGGATGGGTTCCATGTCTGTATAATGGATGCCGGAATACCCGGTACCGCGGTGATGACCTTCGGGGGCGGGGAAAGATCGAATGCATCCATGGAAACATAGTTGGATCCGGTAGTCGTTGTTAACCTGATCTGGACAGGTACATTCCCGTTCGCGTCAAGCGGCGTGTTGGTAAGATCGTGCCCGAGATTTACGCCGGATTTTACAAAATAGCAGTCGTCCGGGGAAGGCCCGTGAACGTGAAGGGTGACTGCATGCACGTCGCTGGGATTGATCGCATTATCGATGGGGTTTTCCCAGTAATCGGTAAAAGACGTATTAAATGCGACAACTGTCCCGACGGTCCCTTCATAGGGGGGGATGAAGAATACCTTGCTCGGTTTGTTGTGGTCTATCTTCTGGATAAACGATGTTGTCGAAGTTGCATTATCATAGGTAACGGTTATCCCGATGTTTGCAAAGCCGCTTTTGGTTTTTGAGACGAATGTAGTGGCGGTATTGCCATTGGAATCCGTGTAAAGCGGCCCGGGATTCTGGAACGTTCCAAGCTCTGCATCGTTAACGGTGAATGACACCCGTCCATTGACGACGTTCGCTTTCGTGGTACTGTTTATTACGTAAACGCTGATAGTCGCTTTATTATAGGTATCGGACCCCGCAATCAGGTAGTTCATGCTGCTACTGGTTGTTATGATAAACGGGTCTGCAGCGGCCAATGATCCAAAAATGAACAGCAGACCGATTATTAATAATATCCCAGCATTCGCTCTCATAATGCCTCGATAGCTACTTTCTACGTTTATAAACTATATAAAAGTTTTCATTATTGGAAATCTTTGAAATAATGTTGTTTTAAAAAATAACTGAAAATTTACAGAATTAATGAAAAATCGCCAGAATATTTTACGAACCGGCACCATCCTCACTCAGTCTTAAAATATTGGTCTCCGGATGGATATCCGATCAGTGGTGTGCAGATCTTCCTGTGCAGCCCTGCGGACAGCACGGAGCACCCCGGAATTCCGGGGCGGCAATCCATAATCCCGGTTTATGAACGGTGGTTTTAAAAAGCCGGATTTTCCACCTCAGGGCCCCATAGTGACAACGGGGATTCCGGCTGGCCCTGTATCAGACAGACTTTCTCCGGAGGTTTTGACCGTCCCTGGCAACGTCCCAAACAACGTTCCCGTTCAGTTCCGGCCGTTGTAACGTTGCTAAATACTGCCTCACCAATTCCCGTCGGAGAATGCCGGATTGTTCCGGGAGGATTACCGCGTTTTTTGGAAACATTGCCTCCCCGGCAAAGGGTACCGGGGCAAAAGAGGTGCAACCGGGCCTTGTACGGTCTCCGATACAAAACTGGAAACCGGGAGACTGAGTGGGGGGTCTGAGTGCATTCAGACCCGAAACCGGAGAAGAGCCAACAGGCACTTCGATCAGGCCTGTCCCCCTTAGCTCCCGGGCTGCAACCCCGGCCAGGTATGCAACTATCGGTCCCGACTCCCGCCACTTTCTCTTGCGCCGGCCCCAACAAGCGTTGACAACGTGACCTGAAAGCCAGAAAACTTCAGGTTAGGATAAAAGAAACCGTTGACAAATTGATTGTCTGCAACATCCACAGATTCTTAGTATTTCTTCATCAGTGAGGTTTTTCTATGAAAATCTCACCGATTCTCATCTTGTCTGTATGTGTGTTCGTTCATCTGCGTTCCTGCAGGGCAAGAAAAATAAAAAGCCATTCCTGCATTCCCGGATAATCGTCCGGTTTTTTGCCATCTGTTGCCATTTCATTGCACGTTAATTTCACTCCTTCCTCCCAACCCCCTTGAAGAACGTATAGCAGAACACCCCGTCCGGTTCACACGTCCGGTACAAATCCGAGATCCCTTGGTCCCAGTCCGCTTCCGCCATCATCCCCCGGCCCAGCACCGTATCCCGCACACCCTCTACCATCGCAGTGAATGTAAGCTTTGTAAACCCGGTAACAAGCGCCGGCCGCGAAGCATCGGTATACACCATCCGGGGAGAGACAGAAACGTCGGAGAACCCTGCGCCGGTCAGGAGCGGGAAGAGTTCCCTGCCGATGAAGGCGTTGCCCCCGGCATCCTTCTGGAGCGCGACAAGGCAGTCGATCGCCTGCTTTGCAAAACGGCTGTCGGGATAGAAATACGCAGAGCCATGGTCGCCCTCGATGACGGTGATCGTTCCGCCGGGCTTTAAGACCTTCTTCAGGTTCAGGAGCGCCCCCGTTGGATCCGGGAGGTGTTCGAGAACAAAGCAGACAAAGACATGGTCGAAACTTCCCGGGGCAAAGGGGAGGTTGAAGATATCCGCTTTCCGGAATGCGACGTTCCGGTACCCTGCCGCCATCACCCGGTTCTTTGCCTCCGCCAGGGAATCTTCCGAGCAGTCGATAGACATGAACCGTGCGCCCGGGCTGTTTGCAGCGAGCGTTATGGTCTGCGCCCCGACACCGCAGCCGGCTTCGAGCACGGAACTTCCGGCGGGGTACCGGGTGTCATGGTGCAGGAGTTCCGTAAGCGTCTGTGCCTGGTCCATCAGGCGCACGGCCTCGCGGGGGGAATAACCATGGACATATGCCGGTGTTTTCTTCATTCCGAATCACTTCACATTCTTCAGATCAGTTCCGTGTTTTCCCGGATTCGCAATCCTCAACACTCCGCCAGTTGGCCTGAAAATTATAATACAATTCTCCCTGCAGGTATCATTTTTCCTTCAGGAACCCGAGGACCTCTTTCAGGGTTGCCCGTTTCCCGTACGTGAGCATACCCATCCGGAAGATCCTCGCCGCAAGCCGGGTCAGGACCATGATGGTGAGGGCAAGAACCGCCATGCTTACGGCGATCTGGTACAGGGGCACGTTCACCAGCGTGAGCCGGACCATCGCGATGAAGGGGGCGGTGTAGGGGAAATACGTCAGTGCCTGCATCAGGAGGGAGTCCGGGTCCTGCAGCAGGAACTGGAGGAAGATGAGCGGGAAAACGGCAAACATGGTGAAGATCGCCGAGACCTGCTGGGCATCGCGGACTGACGGGGCAAGGGAGGCGGCACAGGCAATCGAGACGGAGAACAGGAAATACCCGAGAACGAAATAGACGATGGCAGCGCACAAGAGCCATGTCAGCTGGATTTCGGCAAACAATACGGAAAGCGGGCTTACGGCAATCACAATAAGACTGATTGCCACCCAGACCGTGATCTGGACGAGGCTGACTGCCCCGTACCCGAGGATCTTTCCGGCCAGCAGCTGCTCCGCGGAACAATGGGAGAGCAGGAACTCGCCCCGTCGGCTCTCCTTCTCCTCGCCGATCCCCTGCATCAGGTACCCGGACGAGGTAAGGATGCCGAGGGCGAGGACCATCGTAAGGGCAAACGGCAGCAGGAACCCCGTGAGCGCCTGGTCGCCCTTCACGTTGCCGGTGGAGTCAAGGACGATCGTGGAGGGGGATGACGGCGCGAGGATCTGCTGCGCGACATCCCCGGAGACGTTCTCGTGCCGCAGGAGGTTTTCCGCAACAAAGTCCTGCACGGACCGGCTGGAACCGGTCGATCCGAGGAGGGAGGTATCCGTCGTGTAGAGGGTTAAGTTCCCGGTTTTGAGGAAATCCTCCGGGATAACGAGGAGGCTGTGGATCTCCCCCTCTAAAAGCGCGGTCTTTCCGGCTTCCATACCCGGATAACGGATGAATCCGGGCGCATCCTGCATAAGACCCGATGCATCGGTAAAGCCGATCGTCTGGTTTTCAGAAGTCCCCACGAAGCCTGCGCCGGAGTACAGGGACAACCCGGCGACGATGAGCATCAGGGCGGGGAGGCCGAGCGTACCGAGGATGAACCCTTTCCTCCGGACTGTCTTTAAAAACTCGAACTTTGCGATCACGAGGGATTTTGCCGTCATCGCCTGCACACCTCGATGAAGATCTCGTTCATGGAACGCTGCCGGATCTCGAATTTCTGGATCTTTACGTTTGCCGCAAGGGTCCTGAGGATGGCCTGCGTATCGGCGTCCTTTTCCACGATCAGCTCTGCGTAGTTGCCGGAGTCGTTGACTGAGAGGACATCGGGAAGAACCGGGAGCTTCCCCTCGTACTGGACGGCTACCGAGAGCCCGAACTGCTGCCGGATCTGGTCAAGCCTGCCATAGAGCACCATGGTTCCGGCGTTGAGCATGAGGATCCGGTCGCACATCCGCTCCACCTCGTCCATCTGGTGGGTGCTCATGATCAGCGTCGTACCATCCCTGCTCATGGAAAGGAGGATCTCCTTGATCATCCGGATGTTGAGGGGGTCGAGCCCGGTAAACGGTTCGTCCAGGATGAGGATTGCCGGCTCGTGGATGACCGCGAGAATAAACTGGAGCCGCCGGTGCATTCCCTTGCTCAGTTCCTGGATCTTCTTGTGTTTGTAGCCGGCAAGGTCGAGCCGTTCCAGCCAGGAATCGATCTTCCGGTCGATATCCGTAACGTTCTTGAGCTCTGCGAAATACCGGATGCATTCGGCGACAGCGATCTCCTTGTCGAGGCTTCCCTCTTCAGGCAGGTACCCGATGGTATTCTTGATATCGTCGGAGAACCGTTGCCCGAGCAGGGTGATCTCTCCGGCATCGGGACGGAAGATGTCGAGGATGGTCCGGATGAGGGTCGTCTTTCCAGCGCCGTTGGGGCCTAAAAGACCGAATACCTCGCCTTTCTGTACTTCAAAGGTGATCCCGTCAAGAACGCGCCTGCCGTTGAACGTCTTTATGAGATGTCCGACCTGCAGGACGGGTATTTCGGGTTTTTGATCGGATGGTGTCGGGTTCATGCGGTACTCCGGTCGTGGGGATCCCGGAACATGGATCCGTAATAGCCGGGGCGGGATCTCCAGCGGGAACTGTCAGTCTGGTATTACCATGATGGAGGTCATACGGGATATCTTTTCTTATTTATCGTTCTGGAACAATAAAAAATGGGAAGGAACCCGAAAAACCCGTGCCCTCCGCCGGTGCCGGGGACAGCTTCCGGAAATCCACGACTTTTTACCCGGGAACTGCCCCGTGCCCTGATTCAACCGGCCCGGGCACCCCGCCAGTCTTTGCATACCGGTAGAGGTTCAGGATTGCGATCCCGGCAATGGTGGAACCGATGAATGCAAGGGTGCAGAGCGCGAGCATGAACAGGACAGCCGCCGCAATCCATTCGTTGCCCGGGTACCAGACGAGCTGCATCTCCGGTGCGAGTATACTGTACACTGTGCCAAAGAGCAGGGACAGGAGCGATACGGCACAGAGCACCGTGCCAATCGTAAGGACGATCGTCAGGGTCTCGGCAAGTACGTTTTTGATAAGCGTAAATGATCCCGCAACAGCGTCGGGCAGGTTCCGGTTTTCAAGGACCAGCAGGGGGATAACGAATACCGTTGTGAGGGTCAGGACAAGGATGACTATCGCCATCCCGATGGAGGATGCAAGGGCGTACAGCATTGCAAACGTCCCGCCGATGGGCCCGATATGGTAGACCTCCGGTAAAAGAATGAACCGGAAGGGGAAGATTTGGGCAACCGGGTACAGGGAATACCGGGAAAAACCAAGGTGCGGGAGCATGGCAAAGATCGCCGTGCACGCAAGGGCAAGGATCACCGACCAGTCTGCAAGCGGGCGTAGGCAGGATCGTACCCGGGAGAGCCCCTTAAAAAACGGGATCGCCCTGCCCTCACCATGAGACAGGCTCATGAGAAGGCCGGCTACAAGGACATTACAACTGAAGATTGCAAAGAGCGCGATGCCAAAGGTGAGGACAAGCCACCGCGGGAAATCGATCGCATTGTAGGGATATGTTGCAAGAAGACCGATGCAGTACTGGAGAGAGAATACGACTGCCGTGACAAGTCCGGTCAGGAGTGAGAACCAGAGCAGGCTTTTATTCCTGTTCAGGGTTTTTACACTCTCCACGGCAAACGAAATCCCGCGTCCGATCCGGCCCGATCCCCCGGTTCCACCCTCGGGGGGTGCCAGATGTGAGGTTCCGACGGAGGCAACGGAAATCATCGGGGCTGCCCGCAGGGCCGGTGCATGTGGGCACCAGCCCATACCGATGCCAATCCGGTCTGCAATCGTCTGCATCATACTTATTCCCTGTTCACAGTGCGGTGTTTATTCCCGGCAACGATCTGTTCGAATGCTGTCGTCAGGGCTTCCGGTTCATCGGTGCCGATCCGGAACGTATTCCCGGAGAGCAGCAGGACCTCCACGGCACGGCGGCCGTGGACCGTGTAGAGCGGACCGAACGGGGTATGGCGGATGCCAAAGCCGAAGTACCAGGGATTGGTAACCGGTGTGACCGCCGCGATATCTGACATGGGCCAGCTCTTCCGGATTACACCGACCGGCCCGAACCGGACCCGGAGGGCATCGCCATCTGCTGAGACAGTCAGCGTGGAAACGGTCGCAAGCACAACGAGAAGGATACCGATACCGATGATCAACGGGAGCTGGATACCATTAAAGTACATGGGAACGAGGATGAGGGCGAGGGCGAAGAAGAAAATTCCGATAACCGTGTCTCCCCGCTGGGTATGCTCGTACCGCGATACCCGCGCTCTCCCTGAGGGATCGGATCCCGGAAGCCCTGCCGGTCTAACCACCGGGTTGCCGGTGAGGATACGGGTCCCTGCGTTGCCGCCGCCCTGCGTTTTCATCATGTGCCCGTTGGGGCACCATCCAAGCCATCCATGAACAATATCAGAGATACGTGTACTCATAACATCGCCTTGATCTTTCCAAACAGTTCTTCTGCCATAGTGGTCGGGTCTGCGGTTTTTTCGATTTTCACTCCAAGTTCAGCCGCATAATCCCAGAGCAGTTCGATGCACCCGGTGTACCTCGGGCACGCCCCGCAGTCGCCTTCGTGTTCATACCAGACCTGCATGCCGTGCTTTTCTGAAACAAATATCATTGCGGCGGTCTGGAACGGGATTGAATGCCCAAGAAGGATCCCCTTCTCTGCATTGATCTTCCCGACCGCGATCTGGTTTGCATCTGCCATCTCGCGCAACGTAGAACCGATCCGTTCATCCATGAGGAGAAGCGCCCGGGACACCGCCTGCCGGGAGATGCCGAGCCGGTTTGCAATCGCGATATTGGGCACCCCGCCCCTGCGCATCGTCCAGAATGCGAACTGCTTGTCGTCTATTGGCAGGAACATATGTCAACATATTGGTGTTGACTGTATATATTTTTTGACCTTGGGCCGGATCCAGCCAACAGGAACGGAAACGATGCGTACAGGGAAAAATCGTAAGAGTGTCCCACCTTATCCCCAGCCGGTCAGCTCGAACACTTCGAACGGATCTTTCCCATCCAGGTACTTGTTCGGGAACTCGTACCGGACCGGGACCGGAACGCCCGGAGCAACCCAGATGGTAATCGGTGTACCGTCATCGAATTTTCCGGTATATTTTTGGGTATACGGATATACTCCGGCCGGCACGGTTATGGACTCTGTACCCTGACCCGTAAGGGGGATATTCAACTCGTCAAACGGTGTAAAGCCCATCCATCCGCCAATACCTGTGCCCGTTTGCGAAGTACTTCCGGAATCATCAGCAGGATATTCATCCGGCGGCTGGGCAACTCCCTTAATCGACGTTTTCAATGTTCCTCCGAGATACCTGCCTGTTGACGCATCGAGATAGGTATCTGCAATAAAAACACTCCCGTTTCTGGTTATGGTGACCGTTTCATTGATGCAGTATTCCGGAAAATCGGATACCGTTGTGACAGTATCATGAATTGCAGGACTTCCCTTGTAAATACCGGTCGATCGTTCAAGCCTGTGATAATAGATCCACGATGAGCGGGAATTCGGCGGCATCGTTACAGAATTATTTTCGCGGTATTCAACCCAGTGGAACTCTCCGGTAAAAATCCTGATCGGACGCTCTGTCGCAGTGACCTGAACCGTTATAACAGGCTGCTGAGGTACAGTCACAGTGGTTGTGATTTGTTGAGGATAGGGGACTGCGGTTTCCGTGATTTGTGGGGGAGTAACCGGGGATGCCGAGAGTAGTATGTCGGTGCACCCGGCAGACAACGCTGCCACAACAACCAGAAGAACCGTGACAATTCTTATCTTCATTTTTTTCATCTCCGCTTATACTTCCGGAACATGTAATACACCCCGCCGCAGACGAGGCCGACAACGAGCACGCCGACACCGGCAATCATCGACTGTTCCTTTATCAGGATGTGGAACTCGTCGCTCTGCTCGGTCTGGTCGGAGGTGACCTTAACGGTGATTTTGTATTCGCTGGCAACGATGTTTGCCGGAGGAGTAACCTTGATAGTGATGGTATTCTTCTCATCGGGCTGGATGCTTGCAACGGTCTTTGGGGTTATCTCGGCTTCCCACCCTTCTGGTGCCCCTACATCGATCTTAACGTTGGTCAGCGCCCCTGCATCCCCTCCGTTGGCAACCGTGATGGGGAATGTTACCACATCACCCTTGTTCACTTCGTACCGGTACTTCTCGGCATAGAGTTTCATGTCGTAGTTCCCGCGTATTTTCACGATCAGGTTCTGGATATAAACCGTATCGGACGATTCCACGCTGACGGAGAAATTGTAATCGCCGGTCTGGACGCCATACGGGGGAATTGCCTCGACATCAAGCGTCTTGTCGTCGCCGGATTTCAGGTAAATGTCGGAGACATCCGATCCGTCGGTCCCGCTCTCATGGAACCGGACATACCATCCGTCCGGTGATCCTGCCGACGCGAACCGGTAGGTATCGTCGCTCTTGCCGATGTTCCGGATCATCATCACGTAGCGGGGATTCTTCCCGATGGATGTCGTGATCGCCGGCGATTTGACTACCAAGTCAGCAGCAAAGAGGGATTGTTCCAGCATAATAGTCCCGGCGTTCGTGGTGATACCTCCCTTGATGGTCACGTCCTTCCTCTCAAACGGGACGTATCCGACCTTTGAGATCTTCATTGTGTACTTGTCGTCGGCGACCCGCGCATTGACGCTTCCATCCGCCGCGCTCATCAGCCTGACGGTCGGGGCGAATACATTTTCCGGGACCAGTTCGATGATTACGCCCTTGACTTTTTCACCCTCGGTATCAACGACTTTCATCTCAAGCGTTCCTTTCTCCCCGGCATGGCTCTTCGATACCGTGATGTACAGCCAGTACCAGCCATCCCCTACATGCAGCCGAACAGTATATTCTCCCGGGGGGGTGTCCGAACTAGTCTCGGCAATGAACGTGATGTTCTTCGAGGCGTACTGGTTGATTGCCAGTAAATTGATCTCATTTGTATCGTCGACGAACTTCATCTTCCAGTCCAGCCGTTTCCCGTCAAAGGTCTCGTACCATAGCTTGCGGTAGATTTCTGGACCGTTATTCGTGACAATGAGATTGAAACTTACGGTCTCGCCGGCCTCGATGACCTTCCCGGGGACGTCGCACTTGATGATCATGTTGCTGTTGGGCGAGGAGTCGATCGCGATTACCGGATGAATGAGGTTAAACGTCCCTGCCACGAGAACGATGAACAATATCCAGATCATGCGAGGTAATTTCTCTGAAGAATAATTCCCAATCAAATGCCTCACCTGACATCCATTCTCATGAACGAGACATATGCAAGCCCGAAGAAGACGAGCGGCTGGACCAGGAGTGCAAGGATGTTCCTAAAGACCATTGCAAAGATCTGTGAAAAGTCAAAATCGGCAACCTGTTCATAGATAACGCCGACAGAGATATCCTTGGAAGTCTCATTGATATACCCCCAGCCCTTCGACATAACCGGGTAGAGCATTTCGCTCGTTTTTGCCGGGCTGGTCAGGAACGTTGCTGTCTTTACATAATTTTCCTGGGGGGAGACCAGGTATTTTAAGTCCCCCACTTTCATCTCTTTCTCGCCGTATTCCTGTGTCTGGCGGTCGTACGTGTCCATTGCATCCCGGTTCTTGTCCTGCATCTCCGGATCGGGAATGATCTGCGGCAGTTCCGGTGCAGGGCCGATGACGATGTCCGTCACGAGGGGTGAATAGACGATGGCGGGAATGAATGACCCGAGGATAACGAATAATATAAGAGAATAAACAAGCGATTGCCCGCTCTCTTCGCAGAGTGTCGACATCAGGAGGGCGATGGCGAAGTAGCTGAAGATGAACAGGAACGTCACGGCGCAAAAGAGCAGGATCGGGGGCAGTTCCGATACGGCCGGCACGATCCCGCAGACAAGCAGGATCCCAAGCGATATGGCGATGACGAATCCGAGGGCGAGCAGGATCGCCGCTAAACCGCCGAGGGCTTTGCCATTGATCACCTCGTCGCGGTAGACGGGGTGCGCAAGGAGGATCTTCAGCGACCGGCTCTCCTTTTCTTTGGTCACGAGGTCGAATCCCATGGCGATCCCGAGGATGCCCCCGGCAAGGGCAAAGAGCGTGCTCATCTGGTAAAAGACCTGAAGCACGGATGGTTTCATCTTCTGGTAGAGATCTTCTGTCATCGTTGCGCCCCATTCGTGGGACGCGGCTGTCTGCAGGTTGTTGTAGGCCGCTATTGATGTGTTGTATTCCGTAATCCCGTTGAGGATCCCGGCAACCGCGATAACGGAAAGGATCCCGAGGATGAGCAGGAACCTCCGGCTCCTTAGGTGATCGAAGAACTCTTTTCCGGCAATGGAAATGATACCGTAATCAGTCATGTGTCCTCTCGCCTCCTACCGGATATCCATTTTCATGAAACTGGCGTACGCGAGCCCGAAAAATACTAAGGGAAACGCCAGGAGCGTGATAAGGTTCCCGGAGATCAACGCCAGGATCCCGGAGAGATCGTAATCGATCTTCGGATTGTAATCGATACTGACCCAGATCCTCCTGCCCTGGTTGTCAATCTTCTGCACGAGACTCTCTCCTCTCGTCGAATAGAGGACAATGCGGGTCCATGTGGGGCTCGTGAGACAGGTGGTTATCTTCTTGTAATTCTCGGTTGGCGAGATCAGGTACTGGATCTCCTTAAGCCCCAGCTCGCGGTTACCGTGTTCCCGCAACTGCCGGTTATACCGGTCCCACTCCTCGCGGTTCAGTGTCCCTACCTGGAGCTCGGTCCGGTTCTGGGTCCGGACCTGGTTTTTGGGGAGCTCCGCCAGGTCCATCATCTGGTCGATGATGGCCTGTGACATCTCCGGCTTCTGGCCGATGACCGGGTCCATGACAAGCGGGGAGCTGACGATGGCGGGTACCAGGGATCCAAGGACGAGAAAGATGAACAGGGAATAGATCAGGGCTTTCCCGCTCTCCCCGCACAGGACAGACATCAGCAGGGAAAGGGCAAAGAAGGTAAAAATATACAAAAACGTTATCGCAAAGACCAGCAGGATGATCCCGCATTCCGCTGCATCGGGAAGGATACTCATGACGAGCAGGATGCCGAGCAATGCTGCAAGAACGATCCCGAGCGCAAGGGCGATCGCTGCGATGCCTCCGAGGGCCTTGCCGTTGATCACCTCGTCCCGGTATGCCGGATGTGCGAGGAGGAGCTTGAGCGACCGGCTCTCCTTCTCCTTCGTGAGAAGATCGAACCCCATGGCGATGCCGAGGATGCCCCCGGTCACCGAAAGGAGCTGGCAGGTGTTACAGAAGACAACGAGCACCGAGGGTTTCAGTTTCAGGTAACTGGAGACTGGCGAATCGTCGTCCTGTGAGGGATACTTCTGCATCTCATTATACCATTTCACGTTCTCGCGGTACTCTGAGACGCCGCTGAGCAACCCCATGCATGCGATAATGGTCAGAATCCCAAGGAGGAGAAGGAACTTCCGGCTCCGGAGGTGATCGAAGAATTCCTTTTTTGCAATTACGATAACACCCGGATCAGCCATTTTGCGGAACCCCTGAATTCTCGTAATACGAAAGGAACAGATCCTCCAGCGAGGCGCCCTTCCGGTGAATCCCATGTAACCGGACTCTGGCCAGGGCGCAGGAATCGATAACGGAATCGCTGATATCCGTATGCGCAACAAGTGTCGCTGATTTCCTGTCTTCAGAATAATGTACAGAGACCAGATCTGCATCAGAAAACTCCGGCATCGGATCGCGGGTTTCAATCGAAATGGTGATCCCGATATTATCTCCAACCCGCAGTTCCCTGCTGAGATCCTCCCATTTCCCCTGTGCAATCAGCTGTCCTTTCGAGAGGAGACCGATAGATGTGCAGACCCGGCTCACTTCGGAAAGGATATGTGACGAGACGAAGACGGTCTTCCCCTCCCGTGCGACACCGGAGATAATCCGGCGGTAGTCCGCGACACCCTGCGGGTCGAGATTCGCGGTCGGTTCGTCAAGGATGATAACCGCGGGATCGTTCAACAGGGCGTTTGCAAGCCCGAGTCGCTGCCGCATGCCTTTCGAGTACCCGCCAACCGGTTTTGTTACCCCGTCGAGACCCGTGAGGGAGAGAAGATCGGTAATGCGTTTTTTGTAATCCCGGCTATCCATCCGGAAGAGCCGGGCAAAGTACGTCAGGTTCTCTTCCGCCGTGAGCATCGGATAGAACCCGACATCTTCCGGCATGTAGCCGATCTGCTGCTTTACCGAAATCGGGTTGGTTGCGACTTCGACCCCATCGATCCGGCAGCAGCCGGCCGATGGTTCGATGAGGCCGACAAGCATCAGGATTGTCGTGCTTTTCCCGGCTCCGTTTGGTCCGAGAAGTCCGAAAATTTCGCCATCCTGAATCCCGGCAGTCAGATCTTTCACGGCCAGGATGCCGTAATATTCTTTGGACAGGTGATCAAACTGGATCATGCATAACCTCCGGATCGCTGGTTCCGGCCTTGAGAGCCGGAGAAGTCCTGTGGGTTCCGGGGGAGTATTCCGATAACCAGTAAACGGCTATCATGCAGGAGAACCATGCCAGGTTCAGAATCACGGGACCGAACGTATTGCTGCATCGTATCTTTCGGAATTCGCCCGGATTCTTGTCCGTTGGTGGGATCATGGGTCAACATTATGATGTTGACATTATAAATAGTTTCTGCGGAAACGGCAGGAAATACCGGCGTCGTCAAAGGGTATAAAAAATCCCGGCCTGTTTACAGGGCCCGGGATATGGATTCCCAAGCTGCCACGTGATTTATCTTGATACATGCCAACACAACCGGTGATCCGTATGCCAAAACCATCGATCCGTCCGGTCACCGATGCAGACCGGGATGCCGTGATTGGGATCTTCAACCATTACGTCACCACAAGCTTTGCTGCGTATCCTGACAAGCCGGTCCCACCCGCATTCTTCGCAACGCTCCGGGAAAACGCCCATGCTTTCGGCGTAATCGAGTCGGAAGGAGAGATTATAGGATTCGGGATCCTGCGCCCGTTTCTCCCGTTCGCAACATTTGCCCGGTCCGCCACGGTATCAATGTTCATCGGCCCGGCGCACCGGCACCGGGGATCTGGCACGATGCTCATGGAAGCCATGATCGATGCAGCGAAGAAGAGAGGGATCGTGATGCTGCTTGCCAATATCTCGTCGAATAACACCGAAAGCCTGCTCTTCCATGAAAAGCAGGGGTTCTTTGAGTGCGGGCGCATGTACCATGTCGGGATAAAGTTCAACGAGTTCTTCGATATAGTCTGGATGCAGAAGGATCTCGCATCCGGGCCTGCCCGGGTAGCGGCATCGCCAATGGATTAATGATTCCGGCGTGGAACAACGAGGGCAGTCCGTTACCTTTCAGAAGAGATTGCGACCCGTTTGAATTTGGGTGGATAGTACACATACCCTTTCTCGCGCACCGGGTCTGCAAGGATGAGGACCGACCCGATTCGTTCGGCGGTGACACAATAGGAGTGGAACAGGAACCGCCGGACTTCCGGAATTTTTGCGGCATCGTCAATGTCGCGGGCAGTCGCCTCCCGGCATTTACAAAAATCCGCCCCGGTGTCGTATCCTTTGAAGAACGTATATGTCGAGATCGTATACCGGCGATTATCTTCCCGGATGACCAGCCACCGGAACGGGTTTATCGACGGGACCTTTCGGACGGGAAGCCGGGTATCTGCATACAGGAACGCAGCGATCCTCACGACGAAATAGGCAATGGCGATACCCGCGTAAGCCATGAGCGCCTGCCAGAACGGCATCACGTGCAAAACGGAAAGGGAGATTGATCCGACCGCCGCAGCTGCAAGGAGAATGCTTGGGCCGGGGAGGATCCCGAGGGTATATTTCCTGTCGAGGACCGGGGCAAGAAGCGGAAGTCCCGGGCAGGCCATAATGTCGATAGCGAGATGAAGGAACGATCCGGTTAGGATTGCAGCGTAACCGGAAATTCCTGCCCCGATAAGTATCCCTCCGGGTATTATCCCTGCTATTGCAATAATCGCAAGTGCAAGGTACGCGAGCAGGGACATGGCGACTGCCCCGACGATGCTATGGGCAATGCCCCCGTGGGTGAAGAGGTAGAGGGACGGGACAGAATCTGAAAATGCCGGGAAGAAAATATCTGCATCCAGGATCACCGCCCCGAGAATCGCAAACGGGACGAGCGGGATAAACCCGGTTGCGGAGAACAGGATGTATGCGATCAGGGCGTGGGAGAGTGCATCCACGCAGAACTATTGCGGCGGAACAGGTAAAAGTTTTACCGGAACAGGGCCCTCCCTTTTTTCAGGAACCGGTGTTCAGCCATATTCGCGATCCGGATTTTGGCTGCAAATTCTCCGGTCGATCGCGGTGCCGGGTTCCGGGAACTGCGCCGGTTCCACAGGTATAAACCTGTCCTCCCGGTTTTTTATCTTTTATGAACCCGTCCTTTTCTCCCGGTTCAGGAGTTTGTATCCCTCAAACCAGAGGACGCTTGCCGTCCCGGCGATGACACAGGTCAGCAGCTCGACGAAGCTGATCGCCCCGAACTGGAAAAGGTCCCGGAGAACCGGAACATACAGGACGAGCAGCAGGCAGACGATGGTGCCGGCCAGGATGAAGGTAAGCGCCCGGTTGGGTTTCTTCAACGAGGTAACGATGATATCGACCCATGACCGGTTCGTCAGGATGAGGCAGATGTTGGCAACAACGATTGTCGTGAACGCAAGGGCCCGGACTTCCGGTTCAGGAATCCCGCAGGACAGGGCATTCCAGTAGACTGCCAGCACGACCGCCAGCACGACAAAACCCTGCAGGAGGCAGAGGACAAGGGAACGCCGGGTGATGATCCCCTCATCTTTTTCCCGTGGCGGGCGGTTCATGATGTTTAACTCCTCCCGCTCCGATTCGAACACGACGGAGCAGGCCGGGTCGATGATCAGTTCGAGGAAGACGATATGGACCGGCAGGAGGAGAAGTGGCATATTGAAGAGGACCGGGATAAGCGACATCCCGGCGATCGGGACATGGACGGAGATGATGTACGCGATCGCCTTCTTCAGGTTATCGAAGATCCGCCGGCCCTGCCGGACCGCCCCGACGATCGAGATGAAATTGTCGTCCAGCAGCACGAGCGACGATGCCTCGCGGGCGACATCAGTCCCCCGGCCGCCCATGGCAATGCCGATATCGGCGGATTTCAGGGCAGGCGCGTCGTTCACGCCGTCCCCGGTCATGGCAACAACCTCGCCGTTCTCTTTGAGGGCATCGACGATCCGGAGTTTCTGTTCCGGGACGACACGGGCAAAGATACCGGCGGACCGGATCTCCTTACGGAGTTCAAGGTCATCCATCGCATCGAGCTCCGGGCCGGTGATGGTACGGTTTGCATCGGGAAGCCCGATCTGCCGCGCAATATTCCGGGCTGTCAGCGGGTAATCGCCGGTGATCATGATGACCCGGATCCCCGCTTCAGAACATTCCCTGACCGCTTCAGCGGCATGCGGGCGGACCGGATCGGCAAAACCGATAAGCCCGAGGAATTCGAACGGGAAATCGTGCTGCCCATCCGGCAGTCCGGAGAGCGAGAACGTTGATCGCGCAACCCCGATGATGCGGAGACCGTCCGATGCCATTTTGTCGATCCATTTCGCGAGATCCCGTACCGACGCTGCATCGAGATGGCAGAGATCGGCAATCGCCTCCGGCGCCCCCTTTGCCGCGATAACATACCGGTCCCCGTCGGGCGATCGCCAGACATTGGACATGGCAAGGAGGTCCGGGGAGAGCGGGTATTCCTGGACAAGAGTCCAGTTCGCGTGGATGTGCTCGGTCTTCCCAAAATCCCCGTCCTTGAGCCCGAACAGTGCCTTCTCCATCGGATCGAAGGGATCCTTCTTGCAGGCAAGAATCGCGTACTCCGCGACTTCGTGACAGGAGTCGGTGACTGCCTTCGAACCAACAGGATCGTAGTCGCAGAGCTCGCCTTGTGCAAAAAACCGTGCTACCGACAACCGGTTCAGGGTGAGCGTCCCGGTCTTGTCGACGCAGAGGACGGTTGCGGATCCGAGCGTCTCGATGGCCGGGATCTGACGTGTGAGTACGTTGCTTTTGGATATCCTCCATGCTCCAAGCGCGAGGAAGATCGTCAGCACAACCGGAAATTCCTCGGGGAGGATTGCCATGGCGAGGGTAATGCCGGCAAGGAACCCTTCGATCCAGTTGTACCGCGTCAAGCCGTACACAATGACGATAACCGCACAGAGAGCGATGCCAAGGAGGGCAATCGTGCCGACAAGCCGGTCGATCTCCAGCTTCAGCCGTGTGTCGCTGCGTTCTACGGTTTTCAGTGCGGTGCCGATTCTCCCCATCTCGGTCTTTGCCCCGGTCGCCGTGACATGCAGAAGCCCCTGCCCTGAAACAACGAGGGTCCCGGAATAGGCGGACGAGCGGTCATCCCCGCCCGGCCGTTCCCGCGGCATCCCGTCTTTTCCCGCAGCCTTCCTGACCGGGACGGATTCCCCGGTGAGGAGGGACTCGTCCACGGAAACGTTATTGGCTGCCAGCAGGACGCCGTCGGCAGGGACACGGTCGCCTTCGCAAAGGACGACCATGTCGCCGGTGACAACTTCCCGCCCGGCAATGCGCTGCTGTACCCCGTCGCGTATGACGAGCGCCCGGGGGCTGGAAAGGTTTCGTAAGGCTTCAAGCGCCCGCTCGGTCTTCCGTTCCTGGTACACGGTGATGCCGATGACAACCACAACAAACGACATCAGCATCATGCCCTCGGTAAAATCCCCGATGATAAAATACAAAAGCCCGCTTGCGACAAGAAGGAGGAACATCGGTTCCTGGAATATGCCGGCGATGAGCCGGAGAAAGCCCCGCCGCGATTCTGCTGGAAGTTCGTTGTAGCCTTCCTGTCGGATCTTACTATCGGCTTCAGATTCTGAAAGGCCGGTAACTGACTGTATATCAAGGGGCGGCATCATGATCTCCGGAATCAGTTATCTCCTTTTTGAACGGAGATTGAGTTATTGCCTGATAGGGTTATCGATAGGATGCGGATCTCATCATCCTCCGAGAACGACCGTGATTGCTGCAATGATGATCCCGATAAGTCCGGAGCCGAGTCCGAACAACACCCTTGAGGAGAAGGTCCTGTCCAGAGACCGGATATATCCTACAATAAACAGGAGCAGGATACCGGTAACGTTTGAAATGAGCAGTGCTTCCCAGACATCGTCGATTATGAAGAATGGAGCTACCATGATCAGGCTCGCTCCGGCAGAACGCAGGAATGTACCGAGAACGATTATGACAGCCTCCGGAATCGCGATGCTCCTCCGCTGGCCTGAAGAGGACAGGAACAAAACCAGTTTTTCATAGAGATACTGTCTTTTTTCCAAAGGGATTGTTCTCAGGATGGTATCGTCCAGTTCCTCGCCCACCATGGAAACCGCGGATTGCTTCACTTCGGACGAGCGGGAGAGATCGATAATCGTATTCTCCCTCCGGATGATGTACCCCCTCTCCCACAGGTAAAAAAACCCGTCAGCAATACCCCATGCGATGCAGCAGGACAGGGCTGCAATAATGAGTCTGTCGACAACGATGTCGGGGACAACCGGAATATCCCGGAGCATGCTCGTAAATGTCATGGTGATGATGATACCGTACATGACCTCGGCACCCGTCCAGAACCTGCCGATATAGTCTGTGACGCTCATACCCCGTTCCTTAACACAGACTTCCGGCAACGGATATATTATATTTTCCTTGGAATTCGCGAGACGGATCCTGCGTTCAGGAACGCAATCTCATAATCATTGTATCAGACACTGCCTGAGGGTTCCCAGATTAATTACGCCGGAAAAACAGAGCTGAAACGGTGTTCGGAAAGGGCCAGGGCCGAGATTCGAACCCGGGTCGGAGGATCCACAGTCCTCTAGGATAACCAACTACCCCACCCTGGCTAATTTTCCTTCTTACATTGGCAGTGGTCGCACTTTAAAGTATCCTTGTCACGGATACCGTGAAAATTACCCGTGCCGGGCAAGGGCAGCCGAAAATTGCGATTGGATTGGCACGTGCGTTCCCCGCTCACGATCCGATCCCCACAAACGGGTCATCTTAAACCGGAGAGAGGAACGGACCTTATTCCGGAAATCAGGGGGCTCCGGCACTGTCACAATGTACCCATCCGACCCCCTCTCCAGACAATGTCCGGGTATCCCGGATTTTACCGCCGTAATAATCAGGAGAAATTAGGCTGGGCCAGTACCAACCGGTGGGGGGTCGGACGGGTACATGGTCCTGTTCCGGAGTGGGAATCCCCTTCACCCGGGGTCTGTTCCGGATCCGTTCCTGCTCCATTTCGCTGAAGATAGAAGGGAAGAAAACGAATCGGACCGGCATCCGGATCCATGCCCGGAACGTTTCCCGGTTCCCCATGAATGTACCCCTCCGACCCCCAGGCACCCCCTTGATCCGGGGGCATGACCGGCAGATCGCAGGTTCGAACCCCGATGGTGCCGGGAGAGGCATGTATTGAAAGATTATTAATATCCGCAGCTGTCCAGTTATATTCAGGTTGGCATGGACAGACCGTCCGAACGTGCATAACAGCGCAGGAAATGCAGTTTTCAACCGGGCAACCCTCTGCCGGTGTATCTCCTCGCGCTGGACCGGTGGTGGCAATGGCGTCAAATCCCAATATCCGTACACCTATCGTCTGTGTAATGGGCCATGTGGACCATGGCAAGACCTCCCTCCTTGACCGGATCCGGGGCTCCTCGGTCGTCTCGTCCGAGGCCGGTGCAATCACCCAGCATATCGGCGCAACAATCGTCCCCATTGAAGCGATCCGGAAGATGAGCGGGACGATGGAGAAGATGCCGATCAACATCCCCGGCCTGCTCTTCATCGACACCCCGGGCCACCATGCGTTCACGACGCTTCGTGCACGCGGAGGGGCGCTTGCCGACATGGCGATCCTTGTCGTGGACATAACCCAGGGATTCCAGCCCCAGACCATCGAAGCGCTCCAGATCCTCCGGAACTGCAAGACGCCGTTCGTCATCGCAGCAACCAAGATCGACAGGATCCACGGGTGGCGGGTCTCGGAGAACGAGACGTTCATCTCCTCGTTCTCAAAACAGAACGAGCGGGTTAAAAGCGACATCGAGAACAAGACCTACGAGATTGTCGGAAAACTTGCGGAACTCGGGTTCTCGGCAGACCGGTTCGACCGGGTCGCCGATTTTGCCCGCAACCTTGCCATCGTCCCGATCAGCGCCCATACCGGGGAAGGGATCGCCGACCTGCTGCTGGTCATGATCGGGCTTGCCCAGCGGTACATGGGGCAGGAACTGAAGCTCTTGGTCGAGGGCCCGGGGGCCGGCACCGTGCTCGAAGTCAAAGAGGAACGGGGACTTGGAACAACTCTCGATGTCATCCTGTACGACGGAACGCTCTCTATTGGCGACGAGATTGCGGTCTCAAAACAGCACGGTGTCCTGATAACGAAAGTGCGGTCGCTTCTCAAGCCCCACCCCATGAAGGAGATCCTTGTTGAGGACCGGTTCGAGCGGGTGAAATCGGTTGCAGCGGCGGCGGGAATTAAAGTCTCAGCCCCCCAGCTCGAGGGAGTGATCGCAGGATCCCCGCTATTTGTCATCCGGGGCAACCGCGACGAGATCGAGGCGCGGATCACAAAAGAGATGCAGGAGATCCATGTCAAGCTTGCAGACGAGGGCCTTGTCATCAAGGCGGACACGATAGGAGCTCTTGAAGCGCTTTGCAAGGAACTGGAAGCAAAGGAGATCGGGGTCATGCGGGCGGAGGTCGGGCCGGTCAGCCGGCACGACCTTGTCGAGACCGAGACCATCAAGAACCAGTACTACCGCGCCCTTCTCGCATTCAATACGCCGATCCTTCCCGATGCAGCGGAGATGATTAAAAACCCGCTCTACACGCAGGTCAAGGTCTTTGACGGGAATGTCATCTACCAGCTCATCGACCAGTATGTCGCGTGGCGCGACGAGCAGAAGCGCCTGCTCGAACAGAAACGGTTCGAGCATATCGTCATGCCGGCAAAGATCCGGCTCCTCCCCGACTGTGTCTTCCGGCAGAGCAACCCTGCCGTTGTCGGTGTCCGGGTTCTTGGAGGCAAGCTCAGGAGCGATGTCGACCTGATCAAACCTGACGGCAAAAAGATCGGGCACTTGAAGACGATGCAGCTCCGGAGCGAGACTATCCGGGAGGCTGATGCAGGCCTTGAAGTTGCGATCTCCATCGAGGGGGCTACTGTCGGGCGCCAGATCAGCGTCGGGGACGACCTGCTGGTGGACATCCCCGAACGGCACGTCAAAGTCCTCGAACGGGAGATGATGAAGACCCTGAATCCTGCCGCACAGGAAGTCCTTGCCGAGTATACCGCAATGCGCCGGAAAGCCGAACCGTTCTGGGGCAAGTGACCGGTCCGGGGGCCGGGGAACGCGAGGATTTAATAGCCATATAGGCGAATAAGATGGGTACTTCTCTTATAGTAAGCGGCAGCGCCGGTAACACAGGAGATGGAAACGCACCCGTAAGCCGGGTGCGACAGTTTACAGGAGATCACATATGGCAGAATTCAAGGTCGTCGTAGCAGACCCGAAGTCAGGGAAAGCCTATAACGTTGACGCAAGCGGCGGGGCGGCAGGTGCGCTCGTTGGTAAGAAGATCGGAGAGGAAGTAGACGCAGGCCCGCTGGGCCTTGCAGGCTACAGGATGCAGATCACCGGAGGATCCGACAGGACCGGCACCCCTGCAAACAGCAACCTTCCGGGTGCGGGACGGAAAAAGCTCCTTCTCGCCGGCGGTGTCGGGTTCCATCCCCAGATGGAAGGGCAGCGCCGCCGGAAGATGCTCCGCTCAAAGGAGATCACTGCCGACTTCGTGCAGGTGAATGCAAAGGTCACCGCCTACGGCGATAAGAAGCTCGAAGAGATCTTCCCCGCAAAGCCCGAGGGGGAGAAGAAGGAAGGCGGAGAAGCGGCAGCACGCCCGCCGGCAAAGAAGAAGAAGTGATCGGTTACCGGTTCCCCTTTTTTATACTCTTTTGCAGCGCTTCAAGGCAATCGTCAAAAGGCACGTTATGCCGTCGTGCAACGATTGCGATTGCGGCTTCCGGCAGGAGGTTGTTGTCAAATCCCTCCCTGATGACCTGGTTCATTTCTGCAATGACATCGGTCTCCTCTTTTTTGAGGGTCCGGGCGATCCGGTTCACAAGCTCCGTAAACACATCTCTCTTCTCGAAGACTGCCGACGTTGGTTTAAACCCGAGCGGGATGGTGACGGTTCCGGGATCGAAGAGCGGCGAATAGGTTCCGCCCTCGTCTGCGAGCAGCCCCGCTTCCACGGCATTTTTGAGAAGTGCCGATGCCTGTTCGGTACTCATCCACTTCCGGTCGAGCGCGTAGTAGTAGACGAGCTCGCTTTTTTTGAGAGCAGCTTTGCGCAGGTGGCGGAACGGCGCTGCAGCCGCGGTTTTAAGGGTCAAGATTTCCCGAGGATGAGGTTCTTGAGATCGAGGGCATCGACGCCCGGAGCATTACCCTCTTTCGCGATCTCGATATCCGTATTCCTGTTCCTCTCAGTCAGCCGGACGTAGAACACGTCATTTGCAATCGGCACTTTACCCCCGCCCCGGAGGGCAAGGGCAAGCACCGAGATCCGGAGATCGACAGCTTCGGTTATCGCGCCCGGCTTGAGGATATCCGGAGTCACTTCGGCAAATGTCGCCCGGTCCATTGCCACTTCGACTTTGGTCCTGACCCGGACGAGTTCTTTTCCGGTCGTCTTTGTGGATTCAGCACCGTTGAGTTCGGTTACGATATGCCTGAGTGCATTGGTAAAGGGAAGCCCCAGGACAAACGAGAGATCGACTCTCTGGGGAAACCGGTAGTAAATCCTCCGCATAGCTCGTATATTAGAGGAGTTACCAAAAAAGGATAATGGTTGATACGATGGGTAACGGGGTTACTCGACAAGGACTGCGTTGATAACGCCGTCCTGGCCGGGCCTGCTGACGATACGGGCCTTTCCCAGTTCGGTGTTGATGATCGCACCCTTGGTCAGAAGGTTCCGCCTGACATAGTTCGGGTTGGCGCCGTTCTCAACGACAGTCTCGATCTTTACCTTTTTGGTCTTGCCGTCGGACTTTGTCGTCACGTTTGCAAAACTTGCCTGCAGCGTTAAGACCTTCTCGTTGTGGCCGAACGTGCGCAGGATCTTCCTCTTGTCCTCACCGATATGGGTATTTGCCGGGTCGAGCCCGATCTCGGCTCTCCGCTTTCCCTGTGCCGGGTGGATTCTTCCCCCGGTCACTTTCCGAACAGATTTTCCCTGCCAGAGCATGAGTATAACCCCGTTGTATGGTATGTCTTCCGGTACCCGGCAACAAGCGTCCAGAGGAGCGCTCGCCCGGGATACCGGAAAGCGTGCTCTATCTATTCTCCTCCCAGTTATTTAACATCTGCGCTTACCGGAGGATCTCGTCAAGCAGGGGAGCGACCCCCTCCCCGGTTTTTAAGTTGGTTAGAAAGACCTTCATTGCGGGGTTATACCGGTGCATATCGGATTTCATCCGGTCCAGGTTTGCGCCGACCAGTGCCGCGAGATCGATCTTATTGATCACCCCGATCGTGCAGTCCCGGAACATCATGGGGTGCTTATTGACCACATCGTCCCCTTCCGTGGAGCTGACGATCACGATCCGTTTCTCGGCGCCAAGCCGGAAATCGGTAGGGCAGACCATGTTGCCGACATTCTCGATGAAGAGGATATCGATCTCATCGAGCGGGAGATGGTCGATCGCGTGGTCGACGAGATGGGCATCGAGGTGGCACTCCTTACCGGTATTGGCGTTGAACGCCGGGATACCGGTAGCCCGTATCCGCTGGAAATCGTCATCGCCATAAACATCTCCCGCGATTGCCCCGGCCCTTTTTCCTCTCTGCTTCAGGAGGGGGACAAGCCGCTCGATGAGCGCGGTTTTCCCGGAACCGATTGCGCCGAGGAGATCGAATGCACGAACTCCGTGGGCTTTCAGGTGCTCCGCGTTATGATTTGCGATCTGGTTGTTGACGTCGTAGACATCTTTTTCGATCCTGACGTCGATATGGTGCATACAGTACATTTTGAGCGTGCAGTGTTTATACCTTAACACACAAACATCGTCTTATGGCTGATGAGCGCATATTATACCCCTGCTATTTTAACGCAACTATTACGCGCCGTCAGGGGAGAAGAGTTCCGCACCAGGCCGGCCTCAAAGTACCGGCACTCGCCGATATCGAGCGGGCGCTGAAACAGCTCGGGATCCGGTTCCGGATTGAAGAGCACCATCACCCGGCCCACTGGATGCGCCGCGAGGGCAGGGTCATTGCGGAATGGAAGGCGTCAAAGGAAGCCCTCATCAGGAAAGTGGCACGGCAGATGGGGGGGAAGCGATGAAAGGGATGTACGACCTGCATACCCATACCCTGCTCTCTGACGGGGAGATGCTGCCAATCGAGCTGATCCGGCGCATGGCGGTTCTCGGGTACACAACCGTCGCGATCACGGACCACGTGGATGCATCGAACATACAGGATGTTGTAAGCAGACTTTTGCCGGTGCGGGACTCGGCAAAACTCTTCGGGGTAAATCTTCTCTGCGGAGTCGAGATCACGCATGTCCCTCCAAAAGAGATCGCAAAGCTTGCGAAACGTGCGAAGGCCGACGGGGCAGACATCGTGGTCGTCCACGGCGAAACCCCGGTTGAACCGGTTGCTCCCGGCACCAACCACGCAGCCTGCAGCTGCAGGGACGTCGATGTCCTCGCTCATCCCGGGATCCTTTCGGCAAAGGATGTGGTCCTTGCCGCAAAGAACGGGACTCTCCTTGAGATCACGTCAAGGGCCGGGCATAACAGGACGAACGGGCATGTGGTGCAGGTTGCGCGTGAGGCAGGGTGCCGGATGGTTGTGGACTCCGACGCGCATGCCCCGCACGATATTCTGGGTGACCGGGACAGGCGGCTGGTCGCAAGGGGGGCCGGTCTTTCCGATCGCGAGTGCCGGGACGTGCTCGGAACCGATATCGTCAGGACGATTTGCCGATGATATTCTATTTATACTTTCACGAAACTTTTAAATAGTCAAAATGCATTCATATATAGATTGCTAATTTAATCTGGCACAACCGTATCCTCCGGGGTTGTTTCAATGAACGTAGTTGGTCGAGCGGTCAGCACCTATGGCAGGAGAACGCTTGTCATACGGTGCGATGCTGCACAGATCCCGGGACTGTACAGCGAAGTTGTTGACCGGAACATGGAGCCGGTCGGCATGATCGTGGACCTTTTCGGGAACGTACAAGCTCCCTATGCGGCGGTAGTCTGCAGGGGGAAGCGCCCGATTCAACCCGAAGAGAAGTTGTACGCAAAAGGGCAGGCAAAACCGGGGAGAGATCGTCCCGTGTCCAGGAAGAGATCCAAAATCTGGTGAATCGAATGCAGGAAATTGAAAAACTTAAACTTCTTCAGAATGAGCGGGAAGCGCTCAAGTCCCGAACAAAAGAGCGCGTGAAAGAGACCGAGAAGAAAGCCGAAGACCACACCGAGACAGTATGTCCCGAGTGCGGGAGCAGGCAGCTCGTCCATGACTATGAGCGGGCGGAACTGGTCTGCCAGAGCTGCGGGCTTGTCATCGACGATGATTTCATCGATCGCGGCCCCGAATGGCGGGCGTTCGACCATGACCAGCGCATGAAGCGGTCCCGGGTCGGGGCGCCGATGACCTTTACGATCCACGACAAAGGTCTCTCG
>CAZNLI010000020.1:0-29631 GCA_964574125.1 uncultured Methanoregula sp. | reverse complement strand
GGGCGGGGACTATCGTAATTTTATAATTTATTGGGGTAATTGGGGATTTCTACAGAACAAAAAATATCTCATTTTTTCAATGCCGGTCCTCAGTATCCGTACCGTAAACCGGGAACAGGAGGGGGATTGGTACGGATGACCTGTACCGCAGGCTATTTCCGTGATCTGTACCAATTCCTCTTTACGAGCCGGTCTGCATGCCAACCATAACCTTCATTCCCAGTTACCGGAAGATCGATGTCGAGAAAGGAACAACCGTCCTTGAAGCTGCGCAGAAGTCCGGCCTGAACATCAACGTGGTCTGCGGGGGGCATGGCAAGTGCGGCAAATGCATTGTTATCATAAAAAGCGGCAGGTCCGAATTTGACCGGGAAAAGTACGGCAGGTTCTTCACCGAGAACGAGATGGCTGCCGGTTCCTGCCTTGCCTGCGTCACAACAGTCATCTCCGATCTCCAGGTCTTTGTGCCGGACAGCACGCTCATCCAGGAGCAGAAGATCTTAACCGAAGGGCTCCCGCCGGATATCGAGTTCATCCCGTCCGTGAAGAAATATTATGTCGAGCTCTCGCCTCCGACCCTTGACGACCCGCAGCCGGATCTTACAAGACTGCTCTGGGGGATCGAGAAGAAGTACGGGCCGCCCCCCGACAAGGTTTACGCTCCGCTCGAGATACTCAGGATAATCCCGGAACGGCTCCGTCACGGCAACTGGAAAGCAACCGCAACCGTGGCGCTCGTTCCCGGCGGGTACCGCATGATCGGCATTGAGGAGAACGATACGACAGGACGTCTCTATGGGGTGGCAGTGGATCTTGGGACGACGACCGTTGTTGCCTACCTGCGGGATCTCACCGACGGATCTGTCTTAAGCGTCGCTTCCAACTACAACCGGCAGATAAGCTGCGGCGAAGATATCCTCTCGCGCGTCAATTTTGCCAAGAAAAACGGGCTCGCCCGGCTCCAGGCTCTTGCCGTCGAGAGCATCAATGCTGCGATCACCCTTGCGGCAAACCGCGCCGGGATCGACCGGGACGACATCTACGAAGTCGTTATTGCCGGAAACACCGTCATGACCCATATCCTGCTCGGCATCGACCCGGGCTATATGATCTCGGAACCGTATGTCCCGGTCGTCCGGCGTGCACTTTCCGCAGCGGGAAGCAGGCTTGGGATCGCCTGCGATCCCAACGGGACAATATTTGCATTTCCCGCAGTCTCCGATTTCATCGGTGGCGACATCATTGCCGATATCATTGCCTGCGGCATGGAAGAGCGCGAAGAGATCTCGCTTTTGATCGATATCGGGACAAACTTCGAAGTGGTGCTCGGCAACAAGGACTGGATGTTCTCCTGCGCGGGAGCGGCAGGACCGGCACTGGAAGGCGGAGAGGTGCTCTTTGGCATGCGGGCGAACCCCGGTGCCATCGAACGGATCACGATCGACCCGGACACGCTTGACCCGACGTTCTCCACCATCAACGGGTTCCGGCCGTGCGGGATCTGCGGTTCGGGGCTCATCGATCTTCTCGCGGGGCTCATCTGCGCCTGTGTCATCGACCGGAACGGGCGTATCGATGAGGGAATCACAAACCGCAGGGTCCGGAACGGCCGGCACGGGATGGAATACGTGATTGTCTTTGCAAACGAAACCGATATTAAGAAAGATATCGTCATCACGGAGAACGATATCAAGAGCCTGATCATGAGTAAAGCCTCGATCCTTGCCGCATGCGTTACGCTCATGAAACAGGCGGGGATCACCCGGGAGCAGATCGCAACCATCTACTTTGCCGGGGCATTTGGCAATTACCTTGACAAGCGCAATGCAACCATCATCGGCCTTATCCCCGAGATCCCGATCGAGCAGATCAAAAACATCGGCAACGGGGCGATTGCCGGAGCAAACATCGCGCTCATCAACCGGAAGAAGCGGAAGATCCTCGATGAGATTGCATTCCGGATCGCATATATCGAGCTCAATGCCGAACCGTCCTTCATGGACGAGTACACGCAGGGGACGTTCCTCCCGCATACCGATCTCTCTCTCTTCCCGAACGTCCAGAAACTCCTGAACTCCTGCCGGCTCCGGAAAGGGAAATGAAATGGCAAAGATGATTGCGCCCCCGCATTCCAGCGCTACCGGCGTCGGTGCACTTCCGCATACCGATCCGGTGCTCGCGTGTGACGATGTCCTGGCAATTTTTCCGGATTTCCCGTACGTCCCGACGCTCCCGGATCGCGGGCAGCTTGAGAGCATCGTGTACAACGATTCCGGGCAGTTGCCCGGCGGCGTCATCCGGGACGATCGGCTCTTCTATGACAGCACCGCCGACAATACCGCAGGGCTTGAAAAAATTTTCATGGACTACCTTGAGGAGAACGCAAACGGTTACCCGCTCCACGAACGGTACGCATCCGGTTTTACCGAGATGATGAAGCGGGACCTTTCGGCAGTCCCGATTCTCAAGTGCCAGGTGACCGGGCCGGTGACATTCGGCATGCAGGTTGTCGATGCAGAGAAACGCCCGATCTATTACGATTCCCAGCTTGCCGACATGCTCGCAAAGATGCTGGCGCTCAAGGCACACTGGTGCGAGGACGAGATGATGAGAAGGACCGGTGTCAAAGAGACGCTCATCGTTCTCAACGAACCCTACTTCGCATCACTCGGTTCATCGGTGGTGCCGGTAGATAAGGAGACCGTGATCGCAGGATGGAACGATATCGCCGCCCTCGTCAAAGGCGGGCTTGGCGTCCACTGCTGCTCCAATACGGACTGGGAGTTTGTCATGAACCTGAACCCGTCCGTCATCTCCCTCGATGCCTATGCGACGGCAAAGGAGTTCCTGCTGTACGGGGATGCGATTGCAGCATACCTTGAACGTGGCGGTGTTGTTGCCTGGGGGATCGTGCCGGCCGATCACCGGATCTTTGCAAAGGAGACGGTCGCGTCGCTCTGGGACCGGTACAGCGCAATCCGCACCGAGCTCTGCACGCGGGTCAGGCCGGCCCTCTTTGACAGCCAGTCCCTGATCACGCCGAGCTGTGGGATCCGGTTTGCCGACCGGGCCGGTGCTGTTGAGATCATGCGGGCTGCCGCAGAAATCTCTAAAAGGGCCCGATCTCCCTGACGATGTTGTTATCATGGCAGATATGACAAAACGTCCGTTTACGATTGCAGTTTCCGGCAAGGGCGGGACCGGCAAGACAACCGTTGCATCGCTCCTCATCCGTTCCTTCATCGACGCGGGCGAACGACCGGTGCTTGCCGTGGATGCGGATCCCAATGCCAACCTTAACGAAGCACTTGGTGTCACGGTGCACGAGACGCTCGGGGGCATGCGGGAGGAGGCGTTCACCCGCGCAATTCCTCCCGGTATGAACCGGCACCAGTACGTGATGTACCGGTTCCGGCAGGCGCTTGTCGAATCGGACGGGTTCGATCTCATCGCCATGGGACGCCCGGAAGGGAGCGGGTGCTACTGTTTTGCTAACGACCTGCTCTCCGAATGCATGCAGCAGCTCGAACGGGATTACCGGTACATCGTCATCGACTCCGAAGCCGGCATGGAGCATATCGCCCGGGGGACAATCGGGAAACCCGACCTGCTCCTGATCGTGAGCGATCCCGGGGCGCGGGGAATGCGCACCGTTGCCCGGATCCGGGATATTGCAGTCTCGCTCGGGCTCGATCCTGAGAAGATCCGGGTAGTTATCAACCGGTACCGTTCGGGTATGGCACCGGTGGAAACCGGAAGCGATCACCCTTTTGCAGTGATCCCGGACGATCCTGCTGTTGAAGCCGCGGATCTTGCTGCGGAACCGGTGTCGAAGATTCCACCTGACGGTTCGGCCCGGGTTGCAATTGGGAAACTTGCCGGTAAGATTATGGAAATGGAGAAAGGGTGCTAATATGGTAACTCCATTGGTATGGTGTTTTTTTGCAATCGGGATTTTTTAGCTGCGTAGAAACGGACATGAACCAATCCGTTTTACACCGGAACCGTGAAAATGTGAATTTGGTAATCAAGGGAAAAATAATTTGAACTTACGATAGATCCCACCCAGCGCGGCGCCAGCGAAGCCTGATGGCTTCTCGAATCAGTCGTCGCTGAAGCGACGACCGATCCTCATCAGGGCGCGCGGCGGGCAGGTCGGTTGATGAGAGTCCGATGATCTTCCAGTAAACTGGAGCAATTTTATCCCACAGATATCGCAAGGAGGTGCCGCATTGGCTGAAGCGAAGTCCCTTGGAACGTTATTAAAAAAATGATGATATCTCCAGAATAAAAATTATAAGAAAACCGCAACCGCGATAACCGTCGTCCACAGCCCGTTCTTGTCCCCTTCCGCGGACTGGCAGACGTGTTTTGTCTTGATGATCTTACCGCTCGCCTTGTAGGTCTGTTCCCGCTCCGACCAGGCTGCGTTGACATCGAACTCGATGCCAAGCGTCGTTGCAAGCATCGTTGCCGCAAGATCTTCGGCATATTCCCCGGTCTTCTCCTTGGTCTCCCCGTATGCATGGTGCTCGGAGAGATACCCGTACTCCTCGATATCCTTGGGGAGGGCGAGCCCGACTGCCGCAGAGACAAGCCGGTTGGGTTCATTCGTCTCGTTGCGTGCCATGACGCAGTACGTGATCCCGCCGGCCTTGAGCTGGGAAAGGCCGCGGGACGTGGATATCTGTTTGCAGTTCGGCGGGAAGATGCTGGAGACGTAGACGAGGTTGCAGCGCTCGATGCCGGCTTTGCGAAGTGCCAGTTCGAATGAAGCAAGACGGTCTTTGTGGACCCCGACACCTTTTGTGAAGAAGATCCGCGTAGGAACGAACATAATAATTGTTGGGACCTCGTTTTTCATTAAGGTTATGATGATTTTGGGGATTTTCCACCTGCAAGGTCCCAAAAAATGGAATCCGGGGATGGTGATCCCCAATCATTCATTGCGGGATCGTGACGTGGGGAAGATTTAACCCGTTTTTTAGCAAAACGGTATTAACCGGGCCTGCTGTCATGGAAGCGATACCTTCGCAGAACACGTTCCTCATCGAGATCCGGCTTTCGCGGACCAAATGGAGGATCAAGAGGACCACGGAAAGGATCACATCTCTTTTCTCAATCACCGGATTTGCAGAGAAACACCCCCACGTAACGCTCTTTGGCCCGTTCCTGCTCCGGAAGGATATTTCATCTTCGATGATCCTCGAATCGGTCGAGGATGCCGCAAGGCACTTTTCTGCAGTACCGTTCCTCATCAACGGGTACGCTATGAACCAGGGGCTCAACGGCGCCGTCCTTGCCTACCGGGTGGAACCGACAGAACCGCTTGTCAACCTGAATGCCGCGGTTTCATCGGGTATCAGCAGGCTGGCAGAGTCCGTGAATGTCTGGGATACGGATCCTTGCAGGAAATGGTTCCATGTAACAATCGCCAACAGGCTCGACAGGACGCTCGGAACCGGTATTTTCCGGGAGCTGACAATGCAGGAACCGGTTCCTGAAGCACGGGATCCGGGGATATTCCGGCATAAGGGGGACGTTCCTGGAGGCAGCGGTATGGATGCTGATCGGATGGGAATCCCACGCCCCCCGGTCCTTGATGAGGACGGGATCCGGATCAGCGTCATCAACGGGGATGCGATTGTTGCCGAATACGATCTGGTCCGTCACCGCTGGTTTTCGCCCGGCAGTCCGGACTCCGCCCCTGAATGGCAACGATCCCTGCAGCAGTTCCGGAAGGATCGCGGTATCGAACTGGCTGGACCGCAGCAAAACGCCGGGCAAAGACCTGGGGAAATTTTTATCATCAGCGATCTGCACCTTGGGCATGCCAACATCATCCGGTACTGTTCGCGCCCGTTCCCGCACGGCGCCGCCGGTGAGATGGATGCCATGCTGGTCCGGAACTGGAACTGTACCGTGGCGCCGCGCGACCGGGTTTTTCACCTTGGCGACTTCAGCTATAAATCCGGCAGGGATCCTTCCTGGTACCTCCGGCACCTGAACGGGACGGTCACCCGGATAGCCGGGAACCACGATGATGTGCCGGAATCGCAGCAAAAACAGGTGCCGGTCACGGCCGGCGGAATTCCTTTCATTCTTGTTCATGACCCCGCCGATGCGCCGCCGGTTCCCGGGACATGGGTGATCCACGGGCATCACCACAACAATGACCTTGCCGCCTACCCGTTCATCAGTTTTGAGCACCGGAGGATCAATGTCAGTTGCGAGGTCACGGGATACCGGCCGGTCAGCCTTACGGAACTTACCGGGATCATCCGGGAACATGAGGCTGTACAGGACAAAAAAGCGATCCTCCTGCGCAGGATCTGAAGGCTGTACTGGCTCGTTCATTATTTTTATAGCGGTCGGGGTTTATTCCCGTGCAGGGAACAGCCATGTTCTTCAGGATTGTATCTTCGGAAGGGATTGCGCATCATTCCTATATGGTCGGGTCGCAGGGGAAAGCGGCGGTCATCGATCCAAGGAGGGATTGCGGGATCTATCAGGAAATTGCAGACGAGGCAGGACTGGAGATAACCCATATCTTTGAGACCCACCGGAACGAGGATTGCGTGGCCGGCTCCCGGGAACTTGCCGCAAAACATGGTGCCGGAATCTTTCACGGGAAAAATCTCCCGTTCCGGTACGGGACTCCTGTCCGCGACGGGGACACATTTGGCGTAGGATCCCTTGAACTCACAACCCTTGAGACCCCCGGCCACACGGAAGAGAGCATCTCGATCGTGCTTACGGATCGCGATGCTTCCGCCGACCCGTACATGGTCTTCTCAGGAGACACGCTCTTTGCCGGGGACATCGGCCGCACGGATTTTTCTGGCAGGGATCGTGATGCGGAGATGGCAGGGAAGATCTATGACAGCATCGTAAGGAAGATCCTCCCGCTTGGGGACGGGGTGATAGTCTGCCCTGCGCACGGGGCCGGCTCTGCCTGCGGGAGCGCGATCCGGGATCATCCCTTTACAACAATCGGGTACGAACGGGGGGCCAATCCTTACCTCAGGATGGACAGGGACGCGTTTGTCCGCAATCGTATCCTGACAACCCTGTACATGCCCCCGTATTTCCGTCATATGGAGGAATGCAACGTAAGAGGAGCGCCGGTTCCTCCCATGCCGGAAGAACTCCCCCTGCTTTCCGTCCGTCAGGTTTATGAATCCATTCAACGGGGCGCGCAGATCCTCGATATCCGTTCACCGGCGAGTTTTGCAGCCGGGCATATTCCCGGCAGCTTCTCGATCTGGCGGGATGGGATCTCTGCTTTTACCGGGTATTTCCTCGATTACGTGAACCCGATAGTCCTTGTCGATGACTTCAACCTCGATCTTGATCCCGTCATCCGGCAGCTCCTGCGGCTCGGGTACGATAACCTGACCGGTGTTCTTCGCGGCGGATTCCCGTCGTGGTACCGTGAAGCCCGGGAAATCGCAGCCATTCCTGTCATGAGTGTACAGCAGCTGCACGCATGGCACCAGGAGGAGTCACCCATTATTCTCGATGTGCGGGACATCAGGAATTATCGTTCAGCAGGCTTTATTTCCGGGGCGCATCACTTCTACGTCGGCGAACTCCCGCAGCACCTTGACGATATCCCGCGCGACAGTCCGGTAGTAGTTACCTGCGATGCGGGATTCAAGAGCAGTCTTGCCGCAAGCTTCCTGTCCCGGAATGGCTTTTTACAGGTAACGAACCTGCTCGGGGGCATGCAGGCATGGACGATCGCGGGATTTCCCGTAATAAAAACCGGCTAGTCCATCAACGGGAAAATGGAAAAAAAAGGTTTATTATCTCCTTGTTCACATCAGTTGATGTTGTGTTATGGAGATTGTCAAGATCCCCCGGATGGAAAAGAAGGAATATGACCGGATGATCGACAAAGGGTATATCTGCCGGATCGCGTTCCAGGGAGAGAAGTACCCGTACATCGCGCCATTCCTCTACATCTTTGACGGATCATTCCTCTACTTCCTCTCGACGAAATATGGCAAGAAGATCGAATATTTCCGGAAAAGCCCCTATGTCTCCGTCGAGGTCGACAAGTACTCGAAAGACCTCTCCTCCTACATGTTCGTGACGCTCCAGGGATACCTTGAGGAAGTGGACGATTCCATCGAAAAGAAACTGATCCGGGAGAAGTTCGTCGACTTGATCATCAACAAGGATCTCTCCTGCAACATCCTTGCCGCATTCGGGCATTCGCCCAGCGATGCACCGGCTGCAATCGCGCAGGAAGAACGTTCCCTTGTCTGGAAACTTGTCGGCGTCAAGGATCTTGTCGCACTGAAAAATCTCTGATCAAAACGAACTTTTTTCCCTCGCATTCCAGTAGTATCCGGTTTTGGATCCCGGGGCAGCATCATACCTCTTTCAGGAAGGAGAGATCCGATCGCACGATTTTTCCCTGCAACAGTCGTACGGTCGTACAAGGACTGTTGCCATGGATCTTGCCGGTTACGCAGGCTTTCTCCTTCTTGCTGTGCTCGTGGTTGCAGGCTCCTTTGCCCTTGACTGGCTCTTCGTGAGGATCCTGCCGGTACGATTCCTGTATTATGCTGTCCGGCTTCCGGGTGTGATCCTCCACGAGCTTGCCCATATCGCAGGGTGCATCCTGACCGGTGCGAAGGTAAAAAACGTCGTGCTCTTCTCAAAAGAGGGCGGATCGGTCTCCTACGCGAACCCGGAATTTCCGGTTCTTGGCAATGTCATTATCGGCACCGCGCCGCTCATCGTCCTTCCGCTGGTGCTCTCCATCCTCACCTGGATCTTCGCCACGTATCTTCATTGCACACTCGCGATAACGATACCGGAAGCCGGGAGCACTAATGCGCCCTGCCTTCTGGTTGCAATGGTCATCGATCTCTTTTATGCCAATCTTGTTCTCAGGTTCAACAGCTGGTTCCTGCTCTACCTCTATCTCAGCGTAACAATCGTCCTCTCGCTTGCGCCAAGCCGCCAGGACTTCTCCAATGCGGCGATCGGCATTGCGTTCCTTGCCGGTTGCGGGTTGCTCATCCTCTTCAGCGGTTTTGTACCTGCGATTGCGCTGCTTGGAAAAATTCTCGACCTGATGACATACCCGTTCATGCTGGGGCTCATCTTCGAGATGATCGCGGGAGTTGCAGCACTTCCGCTGCTCGTGATCTACGGAATCCGGTCACGTTAAAAAAAAATGAGATTCAGGAAAGAAACGTTCAGGATATATCCACTTTCAGGATCTTTACTTCGGTACGGGGACGGTCGTTCATATCGGTCGGCATTTTTGCAATGGCGTCCACGACATCCATGCCGGAGACAACGTTCCCAAAGACCGGGTGCTTTCCGTCAAGGAAATTATTATTGACCAGATTGATAAAAAACTGGCTCCCGCCGGTGTTGGGGCCGGCATTCGCCATCGAGATTGTCCCCCGGTTGTTCCTGTTGTTTTTGTTGCCGGGGGGAAACTCGTCCGGGATCTTGTAACCCGGTCCGCCCATGCCTGTCCCGGTCGGGTCGCCGCCCTGGATCATGAACCCGTCGATCACCCGGTGGAAGATGACTCCGTTGTAGAACCCTTCCCGTGCAAGTTTCCCGAAGTTGCCGGCGGTGATCGGCATTGCAGGATCCAGCCGGATTGCAATATCCCCTTTGTTCGTGTGCAGTACTACCGTTGTTGCCACAGGTTCAGCCATGATTACTCTCCTTCAACCATTTGCCGTGCTGGTATAGATTCCTTCCCGGAATACCCGGGATGTCGGCCCGGGCGGGCAGGACCGATAGGGAATATCCGGCAGGATCAGATCGGTTTTATCTCCGGAGGCCGGATACTTGTAGCAGGAATGAAGAAACGACCGGAACCGGAAAATGCCGGTGCCAGCGACAACGGGAAACTGTCGCCCGGCATGCGCCAGTACCAGGAGATCAAGAGCCGGTACATGGACACAATCCTGTTCTTCCATATCGGGGATTTCTACGAGACCTTTGGCGACGATGCAAAACTTGTCTCCCGCGAGCTCGACCTTGTGCTGACATCGCGGTCGAGGGGCGCGGAGGGGCAGGTACCCCTTGCGGGAGTGCCGTACCATGCTGCCGACAGCTATATCGCACGCCTTGTCGCAAAAGGCTACAAGGTCGCTGTCTGCGACCAGCTGGAGGATGCAAAAAAAGCGAAGGGGATCGTAAAGCGGGATGTCGTGCGGGTGATAACTCCGGGGACCGTGATCGATTCGTCGATGCTCCCGTCCACGGATGCACGGTACCTGATGGCAGTCTGCCCCTGCAATGCCGGCGACTGGGGACTGGCGTTTCTCGACATTTCCACCGGTGAATTTTTTGTCTCGGAAGTCCCCCCGGAAGTCCATTCTGTCGTTTCCGAGGTGGCAAGGTACCGGCCGGCAGAGTGCATCGTCCCGTCTGCAGTGCCGGCGGCAGTCATCCGCACCCTTTCGGACAGCGGGATATATGTCCATACGTTCCGGGACGACGCATTCGATATCGCACGTGCCGGAAAAGTCTTGATGGACCATTTCCATGTCCTCTCCCTTGCAGGCTACGGGTGCGAGACACTTCCCGCTGCACAGGGAGCGGCTTCTGCTGCCCTCCAGTATGCGAAAGAGACCCAGCAGTCGGCGCTCGGGCATATCCGGGGGCTTTCGACACGCACACAGTTCCAGTCCATGCTCCTTGATGCCGTGACCCTGCGCAACCTTGAAATCGCCGATAGTATCCGGCCGGGGGCAAAAGCCGGGACGCTGCTGTCCTGCCTCAACACGACCTGGACGGCGATGGGGAGCCGGCTGCTCCGGCACCGGCTCACCCGGCCGCTCCTCGATCCCGGGGAGATCGATGCGCGGCTCGATGCCGTCGAATACTGGGTGAAGAATCCCGCCCCCCGGCTTGCCCTGCGACAAATTCTCAGGGATTTTTCCGATCTCGAACGGATCGCAGGAAGGATCGCGTACGGGAATGCGACGCCGCGCGACCTTGTTGCCCTTTCTGCAACGCTTAGGAACGTCCCGGAAGTCCGGCGCCTGTCTGAAGGGACCGGGGAGAACATCCCCCGGCTCATTGCCGGCGCACGCGAACAGCTCCGCCCGCTTCCGGAGGTCATCGATCGAATCGGACATGCCATTGTTGACGATCCCCCGGCAACCGCACGGAATGGCGGGGTAATCCGGCAGGGATTCTCGCGGGAACTGGACGAGTTAACCGGTGTGCTCCGCGGCGGAAAGGACTGGATTGTCAACCTCCAGAATACCGAGCGGGAGAAGACCGGCATCAAATCCTTAAAAATCGGGTACAACCGGATCTTCGGCTACTATATCGACGTGACAAAACCAAACCTCTCCCTTGTCCCGGACTACTACGAGCGGAAGCAGACTACCGCTACCGGTGAACGGTATACGATTCCGGCACTGCGGGAAAAGGAAGCGCTCATCAGCAATGCTGACGAGCGGATTCTTTCCCTGGAACAGGATCTCTACGCAGGTCTCCTGGAAACCCTGAAAGGTGCAGTCCCCGATCTCCAGGAGACCGCACAGGCCATTGCAAAGCTCGATGTCTGCTGTGCTCTCGCCGATGTGGCGGTGTCATCGGGATATGTCCGTCCGGTCGTCAACGGGAGCGACCGCATCGTGATCCGGGACGGGCGTCACCCGGTTGTCGAACGCGGGCTGCCCGATGGTTTTGTCCCGAACGATACCGAGCTCTCCGGAAGCGAAACCCGGATCATGATCATCACCGGCGCCAACATGGCGGGGAAGTCCACGTACATGAGGGCAGTCGCGCTCATCTGTATCATGGCACAGGCGGGAAGTTTTGTTCCGGCCCGGCACGCGGAGATAGGTACCATCGATCGTATCTTTACCCGGGTGGGTGCATTCGATGACCTTGCAAGCGGGCAGAGCACGTTCATGGTGGAGATGCTCGAACTCGCAAATATCCTGAACAATGTCACGGTAAAAAGCCTTGTAATCCTTGACGAAATCGGGCGGGGCACGAGCACGGTCGACGGGTACGCCATTGCACGTTCCGTACTGGAATACCTGCACGGCAAGTCTCCCCATACCGGGGTAAAGACGCTCTTTGCGACCCATTTCCACGAGATTGTTGGTGTGGAACAGGAGCTGGCCCGGGTAAAAAATTTCCACTTTGCAGTAAAGGAGACAAAGGAGACCGTAACGTTTCTCCGGAAACTCATTCCCGGGGCAACCGACCGGAGCTATGGTATCCACGTTGCCCGGCTTGCAGGAATCCCGAAGAAAGTAACGGACCGGGCAGATGCCGTGCTCGCGGAAGTGCTGAACGGTTCCTCGGATCCGACGGTGAAAGTCAGACGGTATACCCAGCTCCTGCTCCCTGACGCTCCTGTCGTGCGGGAATCTGCACAAGATCCGGTGCTCGACGAGATCCGGCATCTCGACCCGGACGAGATGACCCCGGTTCAGGCACTCATGAAACTCCATGAATTCAAAAAGATGCTGAACAAAGGGACGATGCCGCCATGAATGAAGAAAGACCCCGGAATAAAATCCGCGTTCTTGATCCTGCAACGGTCAACAGGATAGCGGCCGGGGAGGTCGTCGAACGCCCCTCGTCGGTTGTCAAGGAACTTGTCGAGAACGCAATCGATGCGGATGCCCGCATGATCCGGATCGAAATCACATCGCGAAGTGGTGTAATATCATCGATCAGGGTCGTTGACAACGGCTGCGGTATGTCACCGGAGGATGCCCGTCTTGCCTTTACCGCTCATGCAACGAGCAAGATCTCGGATGCCGATGACATTGACCGGATCGGGACGTTCGGGTTCCGGGGAGAAGCGCTCTCGAGTATCGCTGCGGTATCACGGGTTACGCTCCTGACCCGGGAACGCGGATCCGGTGCAGGTTCCGGCACAAAAGTTGTCATTGTTGGCGGTCAGGTCGGGGAATGCGGTGATACCGGTGTCCCGGAGGGAACAAACATCCTTGTCGAAGATCTCTACTCGATGATCCCGGCCCGGAAAAAATTTTTAAAGAGTCTTCCAACGGAGATTGCCCATATTGCCGGGGTTGTTGAAGGGATCGCGCTTGCCCGGCCGGATATTGCGTTTCGCCTCCTCCATAACGGCAGGGAACTTATCGCAACAGAGCCCACCGGACAACAGATCGATGCGATAGATCGCATCTTTGGTCCGGATGTTATCACATCAATGGTCCCGGTACATTGCGAGCACCCGCTCGTTACGATTGCCGGGTACATCTCCGTCCCTGCCCTCGTCCGCAAGAATCCCGACCGCATCCTTGTTGCCATCAACCGGCGCCCGGTCTCTTCGCTTGCGGTGACAAATGCAATTCTCGAAGGCTATGGAACGCTCCTTTTTAAAGGCCGGTATCCTCTCGCGTCCATTTCCCTGACCATCGACACGCATTCTGTCGATGTGAACGTTCATCCCGCAAAGAAGATCGTCAAGCTCAGCCGTGAGGGACAGGTGCGGGAGATCGTGCGGGATGCCGTCAGGACGGCGTTGCGCAGTGCCAACCTGATCCCGTCTGCAGCAGTAACCCCAAAAGACATGGAACGGGTAAAGGTTCCTGCCGGGTCACGGTATGACCATATACCGGCATCCCCTGCCGGGGTCAGCGAACCGACCCACGAGGGCACCATGACGACCGAACGCCAGCTCCGGCAGACGGAACTTGCTGTCGGATCGGACGCCGAAAGGGAGAATATCCCTGCCATGGAGCTTATCGGCCAGTTCGGTGGGATCTACCTCCTTGCTGCAACTGCCGGTGGCGATCTTTTCATCATCGACCAGCATGCAGCCCATGAACGGATCCTGTACGAACAGGTGAGTGCAAAAACCACGGAAGCACCGCTCTCGCAGGAGCTGATCGTCCCTGTCGTTCTCGAACGGTCTGCACGGGATGCTGCCACGATCCGGAGGTTCCTTCCCGATCTCGCGCAAGAAGGATTTGCCATAACAGAGTTTGGCAGGAATAGCTTCATCGTGAGCGCAATCCCCGTGATCCTGGGAAAAACCGAAGAAGCTGCCGGCCTGCTTGCCGATATTGTCGATGACCTGTCCCATGAAGACCTGAAGAATCCTGTCACCCGTCGCGAGCAGATCACCCGGATCATCGCATGCCGGGGAGCGATCAAAGCAGGTACCGTCTGCACGGGCGACCAGTGCCGGCGCCTGCTCCAGCAGCTTGCCCGGGCAAGAGATCCATTCACCTGCCCGCATGGACGCCCGACGATCATCCGGTTCAGCCGCGGAGAACTGGACGCGATGTTCAGGCGGACCTGAGACCGGTCGGACGAGCAATTCCGGCCGGAATCATCGTCATTTTAAATTCCGGTTTCTTGTGGTTTGTGCAGCAATATGTACTTTCTTTTGTACAGAGCAGCAGATCATTTATCCGCTGATATTCCGGCAGGATGGTTCATGAAGAAACCCGGAAAACGTTCCGAAAAGTACGTGATGGATGCCAGTACTGGTATAAGCACGGGCGGTTTAACGATCTCGCCGGAATCCATCGCGCAGTTCCGGAGGACTATCCTGTCGTACTATGCGGAGAACGGGAGAGATCTTCCATGGCGCCATACAACCGATCCCTACCATATCCTTGTCTCGGAGATCATGCTCCAGCAGACGCAGGTTGCGCGGGTCATGACAAAGTACCCGGAGTTTATTTCCGCATTTCCCGCGTTTGCCGATCTTGCGCGGGCACCTCTCTCATCGGTGCTTGCGGTGTGGCAGGGAATGGGGTATAACCGGCGGGCAATGGCGCTTAAAACGTGTGCGCAGAAGGTTATGGACGAATTTAACGGGGAACTGCCGTCCGATACCGGTATTCTTGCCACATTTCCGGGAATCGGGAAGGCAACCGCAGGTTCAATTGCAGCCTTTGCCTTCAATATGCCGGTTGTTTTTATCGAGACCAATATCCGGAGAGTATTCATTCATTTCTTTTTTGACGAGAGAAGCAACATCCCGGATACTGATATCCTGCCGCTTGCCGGACAGGCGCTTGAGGGACAGGATCCAGGAACATGGTATTCTGCGCTCATGGATTATGGAACGATGCTCAAAGGCGAGATACAAAATCCCAACCGGCGCAGTGCGCATTACGCACGCCAGACAAAATTCGAAGGATCGGATCGGGAAATCCGCGGGCAGATCATTAGGACGCTGATAAAGGAACAAGAACTGGATGAGACAATTCTTGCCGGGAAGTTCGGAAGCGATCCAGAAAGGGTTTACCGGATTCTCGGAACGCTGGAAAAAGAGGGATACCTGATCCGGAGTAACGGATCCGCCCGGTTATCTGAATAAGAGAAAATCTCCGGCACTGATAATAAAATAGTTAATAACTATCAGGAAAAGTTTAATTATAATGATAAATTTTTAAGATTTATAAATAATAAATATTAAACAATTTTTCGAAAATTGTTGATGGATTGTGATTAATGCAAAGTCTGGTGCAATAGATAAAAAGAGCATAATTTCCCTGTCAGGGAATATCTGACGGCCGGTTGCGCATTCCCGGCTTTCTGTTGTTCTTCAGAGAATAATCCATGAATCCGCCATTATACCCGGAGTTCCGTTCATTGCCGGTATTCTGGAGAATTGCAAGATACCCGAGAGCAGTCCCGTTATCATCAGCAACCAGCGATACGCTTGCCTCAACAGGAATCCGTCCGCTCGATGTCAGCAGGCTCACCGGGAATACCGCCGTGTCCCGGGTTTTCCTGATATTCGAGAAGTGATCAAGAACCTGTTTTCGTTGTTCGCTGGCAATGAACGGCGCAACACTCTTCCCGACGATACTCTCACTGCTCCCGGTACCGATCAGGGAAACAAGGGCTTCATTTACCCAGATATAACGGGCAGAGAGATCCAGCACCGCGATCCCGGATTCTGTCGTCTTCAGGGCATTGAAAAGGTGCGTCATATTCATAATTTGCGGGGAAAATCCTGCACCAGATACACCCTGGCCTCCCCGAAAGACCGGTAATCCGGCTTTATCAGTGTCAGGTGCACTGGAACGGCGATTGTTGTCGGAAGGTTGGGCCGGACGGGGCTGATCTTCTCCGGACGTGCGTGGTTGCATCCCTCTTGCTATTGTAGAAGCACCGGTCACAATACCATTTTCATCCGTGATCGGAGATATGGTCACCAGGACGTCGATAAGCGTGCCGTCCTTTCGCACCCGTTGTGTCTCGAGATTACTTATGGATTCACCTTTGATTATCCGTTTGGAGATCTCCTGCATCTCCTCTTGCTTATCCGGCGGAATGATCCGGAGGATATTATGACCGAGGATCTCATCAGCATTATAACCGTACAGATTTTCTGCAGCCCGGTTCCAGCTGATGATCGTGCCTTCGATGTCCTTGCCGATCACCGCGTCATTGGTAGATTCTATGATTGAAGAGAGGAGCCTGCGTGTCTGTTCCGCATTCCTGCGTTCCGTAATATCTTCAAAAATGACACATTGCATATTGTCTGCGAGAGTCACGGCACGGAAGACAATCTCTTTTTTTGTCTTATTTTTGCATTCAACAAAGAATGTTCTGATTCTGGGTTCGCCCGTTTCCTGCTTCTCCAGATCCTCTCTCCATAAGGCGGTTACATTCCTGCGATATTCCGGATCCGGAAACGAGAGCTGGAGCCATTCATCGACAGTATGGAAATCGGTTAGATCATACCCGAACATCCGGGTAAAATTCTCGTTGATAAAACGGTACTTGCCGTCAGAATCGTGAAGAACAATCGGAAATGGGGAATTCCTGGCAAGGTTGAAGAAGATTTCATCGCTCCTGCGCTGCTCATTTTCTGCGATGTGCCGCTGGAGCGCTATCGATGCCTCGCGTGCATACATCTCGATAAGCTGCCGGTCAGGAATGGCTGAACCGGGAAGGAGGAATATTGAAGCATTTCCTAAAACATTGCCTCCGCGGACAAAACCGATCGTATAAATATCCCCGAACCTGAGATCCGATTCCAGCCGTCTGCAGATGGATTCCGGGATCATCCTGAATACAACCTCATAGAGGGGCAGGCTCACTTGGGACAATACTCCGGCCCGGAAAACGGTATATCCTGCATCATCCACTTTGTACCTGCAACCGATCAGATCCTTCTCCAGTATACCGGCAAGAACACCCTTTACCTGATCCGGCATTGACGCACCCTCAGTAGTCAGCATACCGGTACCAGGATTGTAGGAATTCGTAACGATAAGCGACCCGGGTATCATGCTCTGGAGGTCCGCTGCGATCTTTTCGAAAATGTTTTCCGAGGGGATTAACTCGATAAAATCAATCAACCGCTGGGAAAGGAATTCAATCTGGGTTATGTAGTGCTGGATCTTTTCCGCAGCGGCTCGTCGTTCGGTTATATCCCGGAAAATCCCTTCAACCCCGATTGTATTTCCATTTTTATCATGATAGACATGGCTGTTTGTGGAAACATAGAGTGGCATTCCGTCTTTTTTCTTTAATACAACTTCATAATCGAATACCGATCCCTTTGCATATACCGCTTTTAAAAAACCCTTCCTTTTTACCGGCTCAAAATAAAATTTTTCAGCAATATTGTGCCCGACACATTCTTCTAATGACGGGTATCCCAGGACTTCTGCCCAGCTCGGGCTAGCCATGATCAGGTTACCGTCATTGTCTGAACGGTAAAATACATCCTGGACATTTTCAAGAACGCTACGGTATAGTTCTTCGCTTGCCATAAGCGCCTGTTGCGCAGCATACCGTTGGAGAATGATTGATACAGCCCTCATATACATGTCGATAAGGGATATCTCTTTCAGTTCCTCACCTCTCCGGAGAGCGAACGTGATATTTCCCAAGAGTGTCCCCTGCCAGGCCAGTCCGACAGAGTAGAATTTCCCCAGGTTCAGGGCTTCTTCAATCCCGGTACAGGTATCGGCCGGATACTGCTGGAAGAAGATATCGTAGAGTTTTTTTGAAGTGGGATAAACCTTGCCGGTAAGAAATCCTTCCGGGGGTTCCTGATCCCCCATCGGGATCTTTTCACCAATCAGATTCCTGCCAATCCTTTGCGAGATGCATTCAAGATCTTTGCCGCTAAAGACTGCCTTTATTGTCAGGGCGTTGATCCGGGAGTCATAGGTGCTGACCGCAATTACAGATTCCGGAAGGACTTCAGAAAGACCTGAGCCGATTGCATGATAGATATCAGCCTCCGGGGGAAGTTCGATAAATTCCTGCAGTTTCCTGGAAAGAAATTCCATCTGGATTATATACCGGGCAATCTTTTTCGATGCTTCTTTTTTCTCCGTGATGTCCCACCCTGCAGCCTGATATTCCCCAGGTAAATCGTCGCCATTGAAAAGTGCCCGGATAGACCAGTGATTCCAGCGGACGTCATCTGTAAGAAGGTGTACCGGGCATTCAAATATCGTGACAGGGCTTTCCCGGGTCAGTGCCAGCAGCCGTTGCAGCAGGATGGAACGGTCATCATCCCCGATACCGGGAATATACTTCACATCCCGGAGGCTCTCCAGTGTTTTCCCGAGGTACTGGGAATAGGATTTGTTGATAAAGGTAAGAGTTCCGTCAGAACGAAACCGTGTGATGAATTCAGTCTGATCTTCAACAATACCCCGGTACCGGGCTTCCTTTGCCTCAAGTTCGAGATGATCCTTCTTTTCCCGCGTGACGTCATCCATAAGGATAGTAAGCCCCTGGCTGCCGTCATCAAAAACCATCTTGAGACTTTTTACTTTAAAATAAAACAGTCCGTCATCTTTCTGCAACTGGACTTCATAATCCTCATCCTGGCGGGCAAGGACATTGGAAACGATATCGGGAAGGACGTCGCTTCCGATCCCAATCCTGCAGATCTCGACGATATGGGTGCCAATGACTTCTTCCGGTTTTATGGAGAAAAAATTATTAAAACTATCATTGGTGTAGATAATCTCGTTGTTCTCATCAAGAGTTACCATCATGTTGGAAGAGAGGCTGATCAACGCTGATATGGGGATCCGGTGCGTCAGGAAAAAGACACGGGCCGGACCATAGGCATGGCTTTCAACATGCCCTGAAATGAGGAGGACTTCCAGGTACTTTGAGACAGAATTCCGGTTCATATTGAGACGTGAGGCGATCTCCGTTATGGTGAGCCCTTTTGGATGCACTTTTAAAAGAACCTTAATCCGGGAAACGGTCTCGTTTTCCAGCGCCAGAACTCTCCCCCCGTCAAACTGAATGCCCTGAAGGCATGGAGTCTAGATTGTTTTATGATATAAATTTTCTCAGCATTGCACGGCATATACCAACCCGGATCTCTGCATCAGATATGGATTCGGATTTGATCTGCATTGATTATTTGCAAAAATATATGTTCTCTTCTATTTTATGAAAGACCGCCGAAACATGGTGACAGGAATTCACCTTGTGGCAAGAGTGATACGGAGATGGATATTGTGGAAAGGACTGTTGTCGAGACTTCAAACGATGCTGATATCTGGATTCGGCACGGCGATGAAATGATGTTTAAAGGAGATTTTTCCAAGGCTCTTGAACACTATGACAAAGCACTTTTCTATAAATCGGATTCAGCAAGGGCATGGCACAACAAGGCAAATACACTTGAATCGCTGGGAAATCTGGAAGAGGCGCTCAGATGTTATGACAAGGCGCTGCAGTGCGATCCTCACGATGCCGAATGCTGGTTCAATAAAGGGGTAACCCTCAAGAAACTGGGGCGCAATGACGATGGAACGCTCTGCATCAATAAAGGGGTAAATATCGCGATGGGCAGACCCAGATAAACCGGTAAACCTGTTTTTCGACATTTCATAATAATGTCGTATAGTATCTGAATTCCAGGCAATTACCAGATACTCTGATTTTTTATACGAATTGCTTTGCTGTGCAATTATTATTGGCAAATATTATTAATAAAAAAAGTTGCACGATCATTTGCCCTTTCGACAGAGGGCATATACTATCGCCAAAGCAAACATCCTGACTACTTTAAAGTAAGATAGGGAAGGAAGAAGAAATCTTTTCTAATTCTTTCCCTAATGTTTTCAAAGGTATAAACCGTTTTTATGTCCTGGAATTCTTATATTGTCATCCCCTATCCGGAAAACGCGGTTCATGAAGATACATTCTGCAGGGAGGGCATCTTTCAGGCTGGAGATAATGCTGAAATTGTTTATTTGGAACAGATCGCCTGTAAGACCATGACCTCTTTACGCATGGTTTGATAATGCCCCGGAACCATAGTCCGATCAGCATGTGCAGGAACAGCGATGCCAGATCTCAAAGCCATTCCCGATGAGACAAAATGGAAACTTGCCGCTCAATGTGCAGCCCTGCTCCCGCTGCTGTACGGGCATGTCTTCCGTCCCGTTGTCGGCAGTGCCTATGACGAACACGAACAGGAAATCTGGCTGGAGCTTGCGAATATCTCATCCGATATAGTACGTTCCCTTAAACTTCCGGCACGAAATGCGCCAGAGATTGCAGAAAGCATCCGGACTGTCAACGCCATCCTCTTTGGACCGGACTTCAAGGATGAAGTAATTGAAGTTGGCGATGACGGGACTGTGCTTGTCATCAGGCGCTGTCCGTTCCTTCTGGAAGGAGGTGGACTCGGATCTCCCGCTGAAAAAATGTTCCACCGCTGCATGGTGTTCACACTCGCCCTGCAGAACAGGATCAATCCGGGTTTTGAATCCCGGTTTGTCCGTGCAATGTGCATGGGAGACCGCCAGTGCGAGATCAAAATCGGACCGGCACCAGCGGATAAACAAAAACCCGTTGAGAAATAATAATGATCGATAACAGTATCTCCCGTGTCCGATCTCAATAACAGGTTCTGGTTTGTAAGACAACCTGGATGAAAAAATTGCCGGGATTATTTAAGGTAATACCCGATGGCAAGGAAGATCAGTCCCAGATAGAACATGACTGCAAACGGCCAGGAAAATCCCAGGTCAATCGAATCCAGACGCTTCAGATCCTGAACGACAATCATAAAAAACCCGATTACGAAGAATGCCAGGGAAAACTGGGTCTTTGTTGTCTTATCCATGCAGTAATTTTTTCCTGTTGGGGAAAAAAGGCTTCCGGTTCGCCATATATCCCGGTTTATCCCAAGGGAGAAGAAATCCTGGTTTTTGGCCGGTTCGGAAATCATCAATCATCAATGAATACGGGGACTTGCAATATACAGGGGATTGACCTGGCACCTTGTAAAATTTTTTCGTCCAGGTAACCGGAATTTTCACAAACGGCAACGGTGAACGGAGAGTTTGTTGCACGGATTCAGCGGTAGAAGTATTCCCGGTCAGGTTTTAGATCTGCAACCATGAGAACAAAACCGGCTCTGGCAGGTTCTTAAATAAACCCGTTGCATATCTTATTCGTTACCGGGACCCTGTGACCGTGACCGAAGAATATTTTCCATAAACAGGATCTTGATCCCGATTGCACCGGAATACCATTTTTCCCGCTCCTGTTCAGACGATGCTTTCCCGGAAGATCCCCCGGGCTGCATCATGGATATGAGCGCGATAATTACGATTAACACTGGTTGCCGATGTATTCGCATAACAGTAGACACAGCCATGCGGGCAGGTGGAGTACTGGCCGATATCCTTCGAGACGACACACCCGCAGGTAGTGCGCTGGCCGGGATCCTTGAAGTACCGCCTCGAATCAACGGGTTTTCCCCTCTCTTTGGGGCTTTGAGGCTCCGGCCGGGTAAGGAATCCCATCAGGGCGGGATCGTCTGAAAACTCCCTCTTAAGCATGTCATACCCGATGCACTGCCCCTGTTCAATCCCATACCGGCTGAGGTCACGCTGTTCCCCGCAGGCCGATATTGAGAGATTCCACCGTTCATTCAGGGCAGAGAGCCCTTCAGCCAGCTCAGCTGCTTCACGGTCGGAAAACTCCCGGATATCCTTAAATCCCGACGCTGCAAGGTTGCGCTGCACCTTCCCGTACTTCGCAATATCGATGAAACTGATCACGAGCTTTCTGGTATAGGGAAAAATGCGGTTCCCGATCCGTCCGATTCTTTTCAGCAGGTCGTCCGTTGTAATATCCCCGGAGAGAAGGAGCGGATCGTACCGCCAGATAACGCGCCCGGCCCCGATCCGCTCAGAGAGCCTGCAGAATGTACGGATCCGTTCGCTGAGTGCAGGGATTCCCGGTTCCATGCGTTCGCGCTCATAATCGTTGAGAGTGACGAGGAAGAAATACCCGTACCCGTTCCGGTCAAGGACGTCAAGGTTTTGTATGAACGGGGCGGGATTCTTGGACCAGAACGCGAAGACCCGGGTCTTTGCAAACGAGACATAGACCGGTTCCCCGCCAAACGGGCTCCTCCACTTCACGTACCCGGCAGCGAGACGGTTTAAGAACCAGTCCCCGTAGAAAGCAGGGATATCCGTTGACCTGCTGGCGGAGACGATCACCGGGGCAATGGCATTCACCGGGATTTTCTGCGGAAGGCCCATTGGATCCTGTATCATCAGTTCAACGCGATCCCAGCCTTTCCATCGCACAAATCCTCACCTTTTTCTTAACCGTTATATTGGTAAGATTGCAAGCCATGAGAGCGTTGTTGTTCAGCGTTCATCCGGGAACGGATGAGTTGTTACAGGTTTTCACGCCGGTTCCAATTCCCTCTTTCTTCCGGAATGAAAACAAATGTATCGAAATCCCTGATGTCATTTCCGGTGTTTATCTGTTTTGCTGCAGTTTCTCTGAGCAGATATCCCGGTAGACCGTGTTGGAAAATTCCTCCAACAAAGGCCCGGCCTGAAAGAAAACCTATTAATGCGATATCATGATATTGGACTGGTACCGTCAGGGGGGATTTTATGCCGGAGCCCTGGTGTCGTGGGATAACGCCCGGTCAGGAAGAACGTATCAAGCGAGCGGTCGAGAGTACATGCGAGCTCTGCCGGGAATATACGCCCATGTCCCTCCTCGGCATTCACGGGATCCCGCCAGGGAAGAGAAACGTTGCAGGAAATCCTAAGGAACTTGAGCGCAACATTATCGTTGTCTGCAAACCCTGCCATATCCTCATCCATACAGAACCGGTTCCGGTTAAAAAAATCCGTGCCCGGATTTCCAGCCGCCCGTTTGGCGTGCGCAGGGAGATTCTCCTTGCCCTCGGGTATGTCCCCAAATCCGTCACTCCTCCGGATGACCAGGATTTTTCGCAGGTCTACAGCGATACGCTGAAGGATTTCTCCGGTCATTACCGCTGAAACGCTGAAGATCAGACTAAAATTTGGATCTTTTATTGGGCTGTCGGCTTGGACCGTCGATCCTGCCGTCATGGTACGCCATTCTTGTCACTACCTATTTGATGCGGCAGGGCCAACAGGTAGTGATTCCATGGCAGAAGAACCGGTCTTTGCCTACAAACAGTGTCTGGTGATCCGCACGGACATTGCCATGAGCTGCGGCAAACGTTGTGCGCAGGCTGCCCATGCATCCATTGGCGCATTTGAACATGCGGATAAATCCGTAAAGAAAGCCTGGCTCTCCGAGGGCCAGAAAAAAGTTGTCCTGAAAGCGCAGAACGAGCGCATGCTCCATGAACTGAAGGTCTTTGCCGAGCGTGCAGGGATTTCAAGTTCGCTCATCCAGGACGCAGGCATGACCGAGATCCCGCCGGGCACGATCACTGCGCTCGGTCTTGGCCCCGCAAAGAGCGAAGAGCTTGACAGGATCACCGGCAACCTCCCGCTCTTATGAGACAGAGTCCTTTCCCGCTCGAACAGGATCTCGGCATGCGTTGCTATGCGAGCGACGCACCCGGCATCGGGGGAAAACTCCGGTCTGCTGCCGAGGACTTTGTGGTTGAGGAGATCCCGTTGCCTGCGGCAGATACGACCGGTCCTTTTCTCATCTGCCGGCTGACCAAGAAGAACTGGGAGCACCAGCATGCCATCAGGGAGATTGCAAAACGGCTTGGGATCAGCCACCGGCGGATTGGGTGGGCGGGTACCAAGGACCGGCGTGCCGTAACCACCCAGCATATCTCGATCTACAAGGTAAGTCCCGATGAGATCCGCGCTGTCAGCCTCAAAGATATCATCCTCGAACCGGTGAGACAGCAGAATTCCCAGCTCTCGCTTGGCGATCTTGCGGGCAACCGGTTCGATATCGTGATCCGTGACTGCATACCGACCGATCTGGATACTCAGGTAAAACAGATCGTTTCCGACGTCGCAAGTGGCGTACCTAACTATTACGGGCTCCAGCGTTTTGGCGGAGTACGCCCGGTCACGCACCGGGTAGGCGAGTATCTCCTTCGCGGGGACTACGAGGGAGCGGTCCTGACATATATCGGGCGCGAGTACCCGCAGGAACCGGAGCAGGTGCGGGCGATGCGCCGGATCTTCATGGAGACGCGCGATGCCATGCAGGCTCTTGCCGCGTTTCCCGTTACTCTCGGGTATGAACGGGCGATGCTCCAGTACCTTCACAACCGTCCGCAGGATTATGCCGGTGCGATCCTTGAACTCCCCCCAAAGCTGCTGTCCATGTTCGTTTCGGCGTTCCAGTCATACCTTTTCAATGAAGCCCTCTCTGCCCGGCTCCTTGAGGGGCTGACGCTTACGGAACCCTCCCCGGGCGACCGGCTCATCTTCCAGAACGGCAGGGAGGATCTGGTTACCGCGGCAAACACAGGAACCGCTGCCCAGCATATCCGGAGGGGGAGGTGCAGCATCGCGATCTTCATGCCCGGAAGAGACCCGTTCAAGCCGTCATCCCGGAGCGAGCAGGTGATTGCAGACATACTATCGCAGCACAGGATTGGCCCTGACCAGTTCCGCAAGGCTTCGGAATTTGTCCGGACTGCATTCTCCGGTGCCCTGCGGCCGATTGCACTGCGGGCTGAGGTAACAGCATCGATCGAAGAGATGAATGTCCGGCTCTCGTTCACCCTTCCCCCGGGACATTATGCGACAACCGTTGCCCGGGAATTCATGAAGGCCGATCCGTTGCAGATGATCTGAGTAAGGCCGGACCTAAAAGAAATTATTCTCACCGGCAAGGCCGCTTGCCCCGTCAATTGCATCGTTGAGGTTTCCGATCTCATCGACGATATTGATCTTCACCGCATCGGCCCCCCGGATCACCCTGCCGTCCTCGATATCGGACCGGGCGATATGCCGCTGCGAGAGCACATCCGCAACAAAGTCCTCGAAACTCGCATTGACGATCTGCTGGGCGTACGCGAGTTCATCGCTCGTGAGCGGACGGGACGTCGATCCCATGTCTTTCTTTTCCCCGGACTTCACGACGCTGACGTTATAGCCTTCGCGCTCCATCCAGCCCGAGATATCTGAAAACGTCCAGATAACGCCAATCCCGGCAGTAAACGTATCGGGGTTTGCATAGATCCTGTCGGCATGGGCGCTGACATAGTACGCGGCGGAAGTAGCCATGTCCCCCATGGAGACAACAACCGGTTTCTTCGTTTTTGCGTACTCGAGATCCTGGATGATCTCTTCGGCAGCTGCAGGGGTTCCTCCCGGGCTGTCAACCCGGAGAACGATTGCCGATACCATCGGATCGTCCGCCGCATCCCGCAGTTCTCTTCCCACCTGTTCGCTCGCAGCATAATCCGGATCCGAGAATTCTCCGGTAACAAGGACCCCTTCCATCCGGACAACCGCAACTCCCTTGTCCTCAGATGAGGTTATGAGGACTGCTGCAATGAAGATTCCCAGCAGTATAATGAGGGAAAAAATAATTACAAACAGCCATTTTCCGGACGGGCCGGCATGGGGAGCCGGAGACGCAAGACCATCAGGTACAGCCATGGGGTTTATACCATCTCTTTACGCTTTCTTGTATAATACATCGTACTCTGAGACAAGGTTCGTGCCGCAGAGGTAGTGGTTTTTTAAACGAAGCCGGATCATCTCGTCCTCGGAATTGATGTGCATACCGCCAACGAGGGACGGGGTGTCGGAGCCGCCGACAATAAACGGCAGGTGAATGAGCCGGATCTCATCGACAAGCTGGTGGTGGAGCATGTGCCAGTTCAGCGTCGGTCCGCCTTCGATCATCATCCGGTTGACCTTGTACTTCTCTTTCAGGATCTTCAGGAGCAGCGGAAGCTCGACATGATCGCTTCCCGCCTCTTCAACAAAAACCCCTTTTGCCCGGATCGCGGCAACGATATTCTTTGGAGCGCTTTTACTGACGGCTATCAGGGTTGGCGCATCCGGCCCAAGCACGTTTGCAGTGAGTGGGATATCTGCCATGCTCGCAGGAATGACACGAAGCGGGCTTTTTCCCGGGACAAGCCGTACGGTTAAGAACGAGTTATCGATCCGGATGGTATTTGCCCCCACCATGATTGCGTCGCAGGTTGCCCGGGTCTCATGGAGCAGAATCTCGGTCTCGTGCGCCATGTACTTCATCAGGATCTTGGACGAAGCCCCGCGCCGGAGCGTGAGCTTGCCATCTGCCGTAATCTCTGACATCATGAGCACATGAGGACGGTCATTCCTTTCTGCCACGGGATTTCCTCTTCTGATATAACCATTGGTTGGCGGCAGGTAAAGAAGATGGCGATGATGGCGGGGCACAGTTTCCGGTAGCGTTCCAGGGATAATATATCAGGATTTTTCAGCCGGTTATCCCTGCTACAACAGGTATTAATGGCCAATACTTCCAAGAATTAAGGCAATGAATATTACGGCTTACCGGGCACGGTTCATCGGGTATCTGGAGCCGGTTGCAGATCTCTTTGTCCGGGCCAGGATCACCCCCAACCAGATCTCGCTTCTCTCGCTTGGTTTTGGCATCCTGTGTGCAGTCCTCTTCTGGAACCGGGAATTTCTTCTGGGGAGCCTTGCGCTCTTTGTCTCGGCAATTCTCGACCTTGTGGATGGCAGCGTTGCCCGGAAGACCGGCGCCCACACGAATTTTGGTGCGGTCTTTGACTGGATCGTGGACAAGTACGTTGATGCTCTCGCGCTCCTTGGCGTCGGACTCTCCGGGGTAGCAATCATCAGCCCGTGGTTCTCCGTCCACCCATTCGGGGATTTTGCCATCGTTGCCCTTGCAATCACCGGTTCCCTGATGAACACGTTCATCAAGCCCGTAGTCTACGCGGAGATCGGGTACCGGGAGAAGATCGAGGGCAAGATCGATGATCCGCTGGAAGGGATCGGGTTCTTCGGGAGACCCGAAACACTGGTTGTCCTGATCCTCGGCGGAATCACCGGGTATATTGGTATTGCAGTCCTGATCATTGCAGCCTGCACGAACCTTTCGGCAATCCAGAGAATTATGTACCTTTATAAAACACTGCCCTGACTTCGCCGAGGTAGACCCGGTACAGGTTATCGGCAAAGTCAGCAAGCTTCGGGATGAGCCTGAACAATCCGAACGCGATGGCAATCAAAAGGACGAGCGCGAGGAGCTCAGCGATAACGTTGTGTGCCCAGAAGAAACTCTCGTACCCTATTTCGCCATTACTCGCAATTTCCGGGTAGTACGGGAACCACTGGCCGGTATACGCCATTATGACAAAGACGTTCCTGAAGAGGTTCAGGATATAGATCGTTGGGGCTACGAGTATGAACGCCATTACTTTCTGTCTTACCGTTGTCGGGACAGCGGCAGCAACGCCCAGCATGATGGCTATGCTCTGGATGCCGGTACAGGCAAGGATGATCTCAACGTTGAGCGAATTGCGCGTGATGGTATCCTTGAAAAGGCCGGAACAGGCAGAGGGAGTAAGGACATGGAGGGAAGCCGGATCAATGCAGGTGAGTATCACGCTGTACCCGAACGCGTTGAGGATGGCGACAACCTGGTCGACGACAACCGAAATCAGCCAGTTGCCGACAGCCGGGATGTACTCGAACGGTGCATAGATCAGGAATGCGACTGCCGCCGCCCGTGTCAGGGAAATGACAGTCTGGTCATCTTTGAGCAGGTATTTTATCGTGATGAGGAGGAACGGGATGGAGAGGACTGCCATGACCGGGTAGAGAAAATTGTTCTCTGCAAAATACTCCGGAAGATTGGCAAACAACGCAAGGACAATGAAGGTCCATCCAACGATTCCCGGGTATTTTCTGTAACGGCCGGATATCAGGAATGCCAGGAAACCGATGCAGGAAAGAAGCACCAGATACTGGATCATTATAGTGATATTCCACCCATACCAAAAAAAGGATTCTGAATTGAACCTCGGCCCTGATGATTATGATCTGTTCTCCATCGCCTTTTTTCCGGTTTTACGTCTGGCATCCACAGGTTAATCTCCTCAGCTGACGCATAATACAAGGAATGTTTTGTCCTGAATGCAAGAGCATGCTGATCTCTTCCGGCGGCCAGCTCAAATGCAAAAAATGCGGATATATCAGGAAGATCAATCAGAATGACCAGTTAAAGGTCAACAATCCCAGGAAAGAAAAAGAAATTACCATTGTCGATGACGAGGAAGAGAAGATAAAGACGCTTCCCACAATCCAGATCAAGTGTCCCAAGTGCGACAATAACCTCGCGTTCTGGTGGCTGCGCCAGCTCCGTGCCGCCGATGAGAGCGAAGTACGGTTCTTCCGCTGCACGGAATGTTCCTATACCTGGCGCCAGTATGACTGAAATAGAATCATACTTATAGAATTTTTACAACCATTTTTTTAGCGCTAAAATGATTGAAATCCCCCTTTTCCGGGATCTCTCCCTTCTTTAAGTTATTCTTCCAAAAATTCCCACGATGCCGGTAAAAACCTGCCGGGTTCTTCCGGGTAATCGCCGGTGTTGCCCGCGATCCCGTATCTTGGGAATTCAGAGATGATGCCGACGGGATCTTATCTGTCTTGTACTGGAACACCCGGCCATGTGTCAAAACTTCTGTTACCGTTCATGCGCTTTTGTTTATCAGGAAAATTTACCGCGTTCTATACGGTCAAGGATCCGTATTGAACTGTCCCGATCATCATGATTAAATCAGCAATTGCGCATTATCAGGTACATCCAAAATCATCCTTTCTAGGGAGTGAATGTTCGTATGAAAACGGAAGATTTCAGGAAGATCATCTCTATTGCGATTGATCGCGAGGTTGAGGCCTATACGTTCTACAAGAGTGTTGCCGACAAGGTTAAGGATAAAAGTCTCAAGTCACTCTTCGCAGATCTGGCCGGTGAGGAGAAGAAACACCGCGAGTTCCTGCAGGATTTCCTCGCAAAGGAAGGAAAGACCCTGAAGTTCGAAGCCGCACCGGATTACAAGGTCTATACAACCCTTCAGACACCCCCGATTACCCCTGACCTGAAGCCTCTCGAAGGCTTAACGCTCGCCATCAAGAAGGAGCTCGAGGCCATGCAGATGTACACCCGGCTTGCGGCGGCCAGTACCGATGCCCAGCAGCAGATGCTCTTCAGGGGCCTTGCAAACATGGAGAGCACCCACAAGGCACGGCTCGAAGACATTTACGTTAACATGGCCTTCCCTGAAGCCTGGTAATGTAAAAGGTCCGGATGCTCCTCCAGAGATCCGGCACAAAAAATTTTCACCTCTTTCATAAAGAGATCCCTGACTTTGCATTGTTCATCCGTGCAGGATCATTGAACGATCGGGCTCTGTAGAAA
>CAZNLI010000019.1:0-30791 GCA_964574125.1 uncultured Methanoregula sp. | reverse complement strand
GATCAGTGGTAGATCGCTTCCTTGGCATGGAAGAGGCCGCGGGTTCAATTCCCGCTCGGTCCATCCGCTTTTCCTGAAATTTTCATTTTCCTTACATTTTCTCTGCATTGTCCTGTCATCGGGAAGCCCGGGAAGATCTCATGGGTCCGGCTGGATACCGGAGGTAAATCCGGGAAGAAGCATATTATTCATCGTCCGACTATCCATTCATTGGTGAGAACCGGCATGAGATCAGTCGATGCGACTGATGACAACCATGCGACCTGCAGGAAGTACTGCGGGGCGTGCCCGACCTACAAGCGCAACATCCTTGCACGGTACAAGCCCGAATCACTGTACTGCGCGCACGGGACAGCGCAGGCCCCATCGAAAGTGAAAACGATGGGATGTTTCTGCCCTGCCTGCGAGCTCTTCGCGGAGCACGGGCTTGTCATCGGGTACTTCTGCGCGAAGCGTTGATGGGGTATTTCTGCGGCACGAGATCCATCATCACTTTAGGATTCCTCCCGCTTCCGTCGAAATTTTTTAAGAAAAACGTGTCGGATGGAAAATTGGAAATTCCCTTTTTAACAGGAACCTGTGGCACAGGACGAATTAACGGGGATGTTCCTTGACAGCACCGCTCCGTACGAAGGTTTCATTCTCGTTGAACATCTTCTGCAGGAAGAATGTCGTTGTCAGCTGCCGGACCGTGCCGTCATCACCCGTGTCAAAGACAACCCTGCCATGGTATTCCGGTCCCCATGTCCACTCCGGACATGTCGCAGAAAAGGTATTGCCGTCCCAGGAGGTGAGGTAGAGCGTCACGGGATCTTTCCCGAGCGTCAGTGTCAGGTTCCCGTTCACTTCATTCACGGTTGCAGTACCGTAGACAGGGTTTACGTATGATCCGGCATACTCCGCAAGCAGGAGCGGGGGAGCCGGGTGATCCGGCCTTGCAGCCTCCGGGCGGAAGAGGAACGTCTTTATTGCCGCCAGCGGATCTTCGGCACTTGTTTCGGAACCGGTTGCCGTACCGAAGTACATCCGGTAAAACATCATGCCGGCATCCTCCGGGAGTCCGGGCCCGGCTTCGTTTGCGAGGATGACGATACCAAGGTTCTCACCGGGGACCAGCAGGATGTATGCATGGTGCCCCAGTGTCTCTCCGGTATGCCGGACAATCGGGGGCGTCCCGTTCATCTCCTGGTACACCCAGCCCTGGCAGTAGTAACTCTTCGAATTGGCAGTCATCTCTTCCGGTATCGGGGTCTGCGGGGTATGCAGGTAGGCAAGGCTCTTCGCGCTCATGATCCGTCTGCCTTCATAGGTGCCGTTACCGAGCTGGAAGATCGTCCACGCCGCCATATCCTTACTATTTGCGTTTATGCCGCCGGCCGGTCCCATCGCATCGGTAAAATGGTTGAACCGCCAGTCGGGATCGATGGGGACCGGCCCGAGGTTCCCCTCCGGCAGTATCCCGATCATGTGAAGGCCTGCATGATCGGGCGACGACCGGAATGCATCGTACCCGGTTGAAGCGCCGGTCATGTTGAGCGGCGTGAAGATCCGCACCTTAAGGTTATCCTCCCAGCTCATCCCGCTCGTGTTCTCGACAGCTGCTGCCGCAACGATGAAGGGGATATTCTGGTACCTGTAGGAAGAACGGAAGCTCGTGACCGGTTCCGCGTACCGGAGGGCATGGATCATCTCGCTCCGGTTGTACCCGAGCGTTGCCATATCCTGTCCCCATTTTTCGTCAAGGCCGCTTCTCTGGGCGAGCGAATCGGTGATCGTGAACTCTCTTGTCACATAGGGATCGCTCATCCGGAAGTCCGGGATATACCGGATCACCGGGTCGTTCCAGTCCATCCTGCCGCTGTCAACTTCCATTGCGGCAAGAGCAGCCGTGAATGCTTTTGACGTGGAACCGATCTGGAAGACCGTATCAGTCGTGACAGGTTCGGTTCCCCCGGCCGTCTTTGTGCCGTAACCTTTCATAAAAATGATGTTGCGGTCTTTTACGATGGCAACTGCCATGCCCGGGACGTTCCATTTCTGGCGGGCTTTCTCTGCGTACGTATCGAACCGTGCGATCGTCGCGTTGAGTTCCCCGGGACCATGGGAACCCGTGGATGTACCGGGTGAAACTGCCGGCTGGCTGGTCCCCGGAGACAGGATTCCCGTGCATCCGGCAGCGCAGATCCCGGCAGCAGGTATCGCGAGAAGGATAACGAGCACGATGGCGTATTTCATACAATCCGTTGCAGGGAAAGGGGTATTAACCATTCGAATTGCCAGATCTATATCATTCCCGGAATTCCGGATCATGGTTTATTAAACCCTGAGCGTACAATCGATCAGGAAAAATTCTCCCCTGTTCTTCCTGCCGGATACTCGATACTGCGGGTCACCGGTTCCGGCAGGCCCGGCAGGAGGTCTGACATAATGTCCGATGAAAAGGTTTCAGGTACAAGTCCCGCCATTGCCGTCGATCTCGGGGCAACCAGCCTCCGGGTCGGTCTTGTCACCCGGACGGGACACATAGAACGGCTGAGTGTAACACCGATGCCGGAGGACCCGGCTGATGCAGAAACCATAACCGGTCTCATCATCCGGCAGGTCCGTTCCATTGCGTCGGAACAGGAGATCCGGGTATCGGCCGGTATCGGGATCGGGGCGGCGGGCCCCGTCAACCGTTCGCACACCACCATCATGCATCCCCCGAACATCCCGCTCGATACCATCCCGGTCTCCGGACCCCTTGCCACGGAATTCGGTCTTCCGGTCCGGCTTGTCAATGACTGCTGCGCGGGACTCATCGGTGAAGCATATTTCGGGGAAGGGCGGGGCTGCAAAAATTTTGTGTACCTGACGCTTTCAACCGGTATCGGGGCCGGGATCATCGCAAACGGGAGGGCTGTCACCGGCCGCGACGGGAACGCCGGGGAGGTCGGTCACCTGTTCGTGGACAGCGATTATGATCTTACCTGCGGGTGTGGTGGAATGGGCCATTGGGAAGGGTACGCTTCCGGAAGGTTCCTCCCCCGGTTCTACCACGCGTGGCAGGAGAGAACCGGCATCGTACCGGTACCAGGTACGATTCAGTCTGCTCCCGATGTTTTTCATGCTGTGCGGCAGGATCCGGATCCGGGACAGCACGGGTTTATCCGGGAACTCGGGAGGATCAATGCCCGGGGGATCTCTGACATCATCGTCGCCTATGATCCGGAGACAATCGTCCTTGACGGGTCTGTTGTCCTGAAAAACCCGGACCTGATCATTCCCCCAATGGAAGCATACGTGGACCGGTACCTTCCCATGCCCCGGCTTTGCATGAGCAGTCTCTCCGGCCATGCACCGCTCCTTGGTGCGGCGGTCATCGCAAACGGGTACGAGACCCGTTTCGGGTCCGTGGAATAACTGGCGGAACCGGCACCATTGAATGCATCAAAAGATTTCCCTTTTGGACTGCCGGGATGTAAAATTACAATAACTTATAAATATCCCGCGATATCCCAATACAGGTATGACTCCGGAGGTGGCGCCCGCAGGGAAGCGTCCCGCTTCAAGACTTTCCGGGAGAAGAAAACCGGCCCCCGGCAGGCAGGCGGTAGAACAGCAGGCGGCCAATAAAACCGGGCAGGAACCAGTCGCAGATGAGCCGGAATGCCGCACCATTCCGGGGGAAGGATCCTGCCCGGAATGGCACGATCTTCTTGCGCAGTTCCCGATGATCGATTCGGTGCAGCGGGAGGATTTCCCGGAACATGGCGCCAGTTTTGCCTACGTCGCGCATTTCTACCGCACCAATACTATTGCCCGGGAGAGTTCCTGTGCAAAGACCCAGTTCGAGAAATTTTTCAGGGCGATCGGGTACAAGTACGATTCCTCGGGAAATTACAAGTCCCGCTGGTTTGAGGGTATCGGGATCCGGATCCGGCAATCCTGATCCGATAACCCCCGATGGAAAAGAGCTTTTTGCATCCCGCGTAAAAAATTACACCCCGGCAGCCGGTTCCGGGTTGCCGAAACGCCGTACCACCGGATTTTTCCATTCCCGGCAGGATCGCAGAACTGGATGAATCCTGTCCTGCAGGTAGTTCCATGAGAGGATAAGTTATTCTTTGGCGGGATATGATTGCGACAAAAATTATTATTGCCACCCTGTGGGTAAGGATTCCCGCATGCCTGTCTATGTTATGCTCGGAAACCTGACGCACGCAGCGTTTGATATGCTGGACACCATTGACGAGCGCGACAAAAAGGCCGCTCAGATCATCGAATCGCTCGGGGGAAAAATGCTCTCCCTCTACTATACGCTCGGCCAGTACGATTTTGTCGTGATTTTCGAGATGCCTTCCAAGGAGATGCTGGTAAAGTTCTTAACCATTGTCGGAAAGTTCGGGACTGTCCGTACCGAGACGATGGAGACCATCCCGGCGAGCATGCTCTACAAGATTTCCAAAGAGGTCTGAACTGTCTGCTGCCGTGGTGACGGGGGGAACGCCGGAACCGTTCCGGTTACGGGAGCGTCCGGACAGTCCTGACCAAAAAACGACTCTTCACGGAAAAAAACAGGATCTGTTTTTAATATGCCGTCGGAAAATCCGGCCCTTCCCGGCTTAACGCAATGATCTCACCGGCATGGGAAAGAAGCCCGGAAAAGTAGTCTTTTACCCAGGGTGCGTCTGCATACTCTTCAAACGGGCGGTAATACCCCTGGACCGATGAGTTTTCCCTGACAAAGCGCAGAATACCGACAGGAGATCCGCCATTTTCTACAAGCTGGTTGAGCGCTTCAAGGAGATGGTTGTGGGAACTGAAGACGAATTTTGTTTCGGTATTAAATGCAACGGCAATTACGACCAGGAAGGCCGTCTTCGCCTCTTCCTGCATCTCGTTAATGAGGTCGGAGGTTGTTCGCATAGGCACAACAGAGAGGGATTGCCGGGGATTGTATAAATATCTCGCGGGATTGTTGCAAAAAGCGCATGGAAAAACCATCATCTGCAAAAGTCTTTTTGCCCCGTTTCACCGGGTATCCCGGACTTTTTCTTAAGAATTCGTGCAAGGTTCTCTGCACCGGCAAACCCGATCGTCCGCTCGCTCCCGTGCATGATGTCGATGTGGTCGATGCCGAGGGTCTTTGCAAGCGGCAGCTCCAGCATCCCCCCGATAAGGAGGTTGATTTTATGTTCTCTGAGTCCCTCAACGATACGTTCGTAACCGGGTTCGATCAGCACTTCACTATCCGATCCGGCAAGATTTCGGATCTTCTCTTCAACGGAACTACCGGAATCCACGACAATAAGCCGAGGCGCAATGTCGTACTCTTTGAGGAAACGGACCATCGATACTGCCCGGGTAGGACCGCTCACAATCGCGATGCGCCGGTTCTTTAAGAAACTGCAATCCGGCGCTGCCCCCGGTCCTTCCGGAAGGGCAGGAGTCTCAATCCCGAGTGTCTTTGCAACCCGCAGGAGAAAACCTGTTGTTGACAGGTACCCGATAGGGATCTCTTCGATAATATAGGGAGTGCCGCAGAGTTTCTCCAGGAGGACTGCCGCCTCTTTTCCGGAAGGTTCGCAGGGCACAATATTGAGGGCGGCATCCCCGAGCCGTTCCAGTTCTCCCCGGGATGTATCGGCGGTAAGGACCGCGTTTACCGTAACCCCAATAAGACCGAGTATCCGCCGGAGTTCCATAAGATCGGGACCCGCACGGAGCATACCCACAAGGTTGACGGCACGGGCGTCGGTCCTTCCGGGTTTTCCGGCAAACTCCCGCACGAGCTGGCAGAGCGTCTCGCTGTACCCTTCGTGGAAATCCCCTTCGAATCCCCCGGCAGCAATGGCGATGGTCTTTGCCCGGGTCTTAACATCCCGGACCGCACTGCCCACGTCCTCGCCGATGATATCGGACGAACAGCAGGAGAGGACAAACAAAAGCTCCGGCCGCAGTGCATCGTCAAGGTATGCGACAGCATCCTTCAGCTTCTGCTCGGCGCCGAAGATCACGTCGCGTTCCGAAAGCCCGGTCGTGTAAATCTCGGACGGACGGTCGCCCCGCATGCCGAGAATATAATTAATGTGGTAGACGCAGCCCTTTGGCCCGTGGACAAGGATGACGCTGTTTCTTATCGTGGATAACGCCTTGATCGCCCCGAAGAGCTTGCAGGTTGCCCGGGGGATTCGTGCCGCGGGTGCGACCGGGGAATTGCAGGACATCGTTCACCCTGATGATGAAATACTACCGTGGGGGATGGTGATAAGCGCATCGTTTCCTGAAATGGGCTTAATCCCGATGATCTCTCCGGTCAGCACGATCCACCCGGCATACGATGAACCGGGAACGGGGCAATGGATTTATCATTACCGAAAACTATCAGGGACTTTATGGCCGCGACGGAAATCTATTATTTCTCCGGGAAGGGAAATTCGCTCTTTGCCGCAAGGGAACTGCAGAAACGGATCCCGGGATCGGAGCTGGTTCCTGTCATCCACCTCCTGCAGCAGGCGGCGATCCGGACCGGCGCCCCTGATATCGGTTTTGTCTTCCCGATCCATTTTGCCCGGGTACCGGTTGCGATGAGGGATTTTTTTAGAGAAGGCCGTTTCTGTCGCAGGCACGGTATATTTTTGCCGTTGCCACTCGTTCAGGCTCAACCCACAGGGTGTTCGCCGATATCGATGGCATCCTGAAACAGAAAGGGAAGACTCTTGACCTTTCCCTTTCCCTGAACATGCCTGGCAACGACCCGAAATTTCAGGGGTATGTCCCTGCAACCGAGGAAGAGATCGGGCGCCTTGAAACTGCTGCCCGAAACAAGCTCGACACCATCCGGGATAAAATCCTGAACCGTGAGACATTCCGGGAGATTGACATGGATGCAACGCTACATCTTCCCGCCCTGCTGCTCACGTGCCTCCCGATGATCTCCGCGCTCACCGGGCTTATTGGCGTGAAGGAGGAATTTTATGCCGACAGAACCTGCACGGGATGCGGCACGTGTGCACGGGTCTGCCTCTCCGGGAAGATTGCCATGGCCGGCAAACGGCCTGCGTGGATGGAGAAGGTCCGATGCTGCAACTGTTATTCCTGCCTGAATTACTGCCCCGTTCAGTCCGTGCAGATGAAGTCCTCCCGGCTGATGAAGTTCCATACGGAAAAGAACGGCAGGTACTCCCACCCGTACGCAATGGCAAAGGAGATCGCTGCGCAGAAAGGATCGTGAATTTTTCCAAAAACCCCCTTCCTGCCCATAGAATGACTGCCGGGTAAGTGCCGGTTCTGGAAAGACCAATGCAGTGATGGAAATTCCTGCAGGAATTGAAACCGGAAAAGCGTATCTCTGTCCGCAGTCCACAGGAATATTGCATGGCAGAAAAACCAAAATGCGAGCACTGCGGGAAGGATGCAATCGGGTTCCAGTCGATGGGGTGCTGTTTTGCCTATGTCTGCGAGGAGCATGCCGACAGCCTTCTTCTCCGGTTAAAGCCCGGTGAAAAACAGGTGTATGAATCGATTTACCTCGAACGGTACGGTCCGGATAATCAATAACCGGACCTCTGGAAATCATTATTTTCCTGACGTTCTCAGGGAAGCAGTCATGCCCGGGTCCCGTACATAAAAGGCCATCATTAATCCCTTTTTAAGACAAATACGCGAGGGCATGATTGACACACTTGTTACGAAGATTAAAGGATTCCTGATAGATCCGGTTGAGACGTTCCGGCAATCGAAGAACGACGAACCCGGCATGGTCTTCACCTGTCTTGGTGCACTCCTCCTCGTCAATGCAGTCTTCTCCGCGGTGATTGCCGCAGCGGGATTTGGCAGCACGGAACTGTATAAAGCGATCCCGGAAGGGGTTTCGCTTCCTGTCATGGTCTTCTTCACGGTACTTATCGGCGGTTTTATTGCAACCCTCATCCTTGCCGCCTGGCTCCATCTCTGGGTTTACATCCTCGGTGGCCGCAGAGGGATCCTGCAGACCGTGAATGCCGTCATCTATGGCAGCACGCCCCGGCTGCTCCTTGGCTGGATACCGTTCATCGGCTTTATCTTCTCGCTCTGGTCGCTCGTCCTTGGCGTACTCGGTATCCGCGAGCTCCAGGAACTCAGCACGGGAAAAGCGGTTCTTGCCGTTGCAATCGCAATCATCATCCCGCTCATCATCATCATCCTTGCTGCAGCATGGTTCATGACATCGGTGATGACAGTGACGGCAGTCCCCGTATCCGCGGACGCTTTCTGAACGGGATCAAAGAGGACGTGATACTGCAGGTCGGTTCCGGAGAGGAAACGAGATTTTTTCTTTCCCGATTCCGCCCAGAAATCCTTTTTTACGGCATCTGAACCCGATGCTCTTTTTGGAAAATGCCCGGTTCAAAAATCATCCGCCGGTTTCACCGGCATTTTCATCAGCATTTTCACCGGCATTTCTGAACAATCACGGGGGATTCCCCGTGTTATTGCCGGCGTGTTCAAGCCATAAGATTTAACGTCTCTCCCGCAGAACGCGAAGCAAAAACAGGTGATGGCTATGGCAAAAAAACTCATGGAGTACTTCAACAAGGCACCGAGGCTCGGGACGCTTTCCACTGCCGACAAGACCGGTAAGATCGACGCCGCGGTCCTGGGATCGCCCCGCATGACCGATGAGAAGACCGTGGTTGCCGGTCTTGGGAAGAACCGCACGCTCGCAAACCTCCAGCAGAACAAAAACGCGGTCTACCTTGTGATGGAGCCGGGAAAAACCCTTCCCGAATGGAAAGGGGTCCGGGTATACATGAAAGCAAAGAGCATCGCAACATCGGGGCCGGCGCTCGAATCCTACAAGGCCGAGATGGCAAAGGCTGCCGGAAAACAGGTTGCGGACATGATGGCAGCGGTCGTGAACTTCGAGATCACGGAAGTCCGCCCCCTCATCGACATGGGGCAGGGCTGGGAGAAGTCGATATAACCCGCTTTGTACCGGAAGATCGAAACGGAGTGTTTGCGCTCCGCCGCACTCCCCTTTTCCCCTGCCGGAATCCCGGCACTATTTTATCATCGGGTCGCCCATGCACTTCATGGTAAGAGACCCGCTTTCCGCACGCGTCCGGTTCCTGCCGCTGAAGGAAGAGGAACTTCCCCGGATCAATGAACTTTCGAATATCCCGGCAATCGCACAACATTTTGAGACCATTCCCCCCGTTTCGATGGAAGCAACAAGGGCCATGTGGTCGTATATCGAAAGCGGGCTCATGTCGTTGTGGGGGATCCACTGCAACGGACGGATTATCGGTGGGGCCGGGTATTATTCGCAGCCGCCCGGGACCCGGCTTTCCCATGCAGCCACGTTCTTCCTCTACATCGAACCGGCATTCCAGGGGATGGGGATTGGCACAACCGCGATACAGTTCCTGGAGAAGACGGCAAAAGAACGCGGGTTCCGCCGGATGGAATGCATGGTTGCCGGCTCAAATCCCCGCGCAATAAACCTCTACGTTAAGCTCGGGTACGAGAAAGAGGGGGAGAAGAAGCAGGCATTCTTTGTCAACAATTCCTACGAGAACCTGATCCTGATTTCGAAGATCCTTTCCCCGTAACCCGGAGCATGCCGGATATCTTCGCCGGTTTTTTTAACCGATCACCGCCAACAAAATACCATGCATGAACTCGCTGGTGTCTTTTTCGACCGGAAAGGGCTTGCCTGGATCGCGGTGACCGCGTTCTTCTCCGTCCTTGTCCTTGTCCCTTTCAACCAGGTTCCCCTGGAGATTGCGGGCATCACGCTCCGCCCGGAAGCGGTTCTCCCGGCGGTCTGCGGGATTCTCTGGGGACCGGCAGCAGCATGGGGGCTCGGGTTTGGCAATATCGCGGGCGATTATTTCGGCGGTTCGTGGTCGTTCATGAGCATCTTCGGGTTCATAATCAACGTCCTCTACCCGTATCTCGCGTACCGGCTCTGGCATGCTATGATGCGAAGCCATGCGATGCGCCTGGATCTCTACGGTATCGGCTCTTTCTGGGCGACGACGCTTGTTACGACCTTTGCAAGCATGCTGCTCCTTGCCGCGTGCGGGACGATCTTCTTTATGCGCCCGTTCTTAAGCAAGTTCACCGGGTATTTTGGCAACAACATCCTTTGGGCGATGCTTGCAGGCCCGGTGCTGCTCGCGTTGATATTCCAGCCGGCGATCCGGAACCGGCTTGTATATGGGAGGGAATGGGATCTGCGGTTCGCCGGAAAAAATCATACGAGCGACCGGAAGGAATTGCAGGCATTGTAGGGACCGGGATATACCGGTTCACGAAACCGGATTCTTTTTTGGCTGGGGAATTCAGGCTCGGTGCGGTTCACGAATGTGGCGCAATCGCTCGGGATGCCGGAGGATGCCGTATTTTACAGAACCATGATGTATCGGAAATGACCCGGGACTACCGGGACACTGTTTAACAACCGGAACAGCGGGAACGCCCTCCGGCATTTGTAAGAAAAAAAGGGGTTCTGCTGCAATGAAGAGACGTTTAAATTTTTAACACTTACATGGTCGACAAAGAAAGTATCGTTCAGTCCCGTCAATGCAACAGAACCGTAAGGGGCATGTCCTTATACAGGCGGGACATTCACGTACCCTTTTCCGGGGAACCACCGGGGGTTCCCCGGACAGAACTCTCCTTTATCAAAGACAACTGAGCCATCCATGATAACAAGCGATGGAAAAACCGCGTTTATTCCCTCGAACGGTGTCCAGCCGCAACGGGAATGGAGATCGTCGGCCCGTATCGGTGCCGGTGTCTTTGGATACAGCGCAAAATCTGCACGGTCTCCAACAGAGAACCCGGCTTTATGAATTCCGAGAATCCGTGCCGGATTTTCCGAAGTCTTCGCAATCAGGGATTGAACCGGCAGGGTACGATCCAGTACTTTTGCAACAAGGAGCGGCATCATCGTCTCAACCCCGGGGATACCCGAAGGTGCATCGCAAAACGGTACCTGTTTCTCGGCAAGGGTATGGGGGGCATGATCCGAGGCGATGATATCGATACGTTCCCACCGGCTCATCAGGTTCTTTCGTTCACGCTCTGAACGGAGCGGCGGATTGACCTTTCCCCGCGTATCAGAACCGTTCCGGAATGATTCTGTCGACAGGAAAAGGTGATGGGGAGTGACTTCAATTGACGATTCCCTGACAGCATCGATAGCGCCGGCAGTGCTGAGGTGGCAGAAGTGAAGCCTACACCGGGACCGGTTCAGCTGTTCGACGAGGCGGACTGCATCGGCTTCACCCTGCGGGGACCGGGCCTCCCCGTGGGATCCGAGATCGTTACCGGGAACCCCGCTCACCGATTCCGCATGGACTGTGACCAGGCCGGATAACCGGCTTACTCTATCGCATAATTGTTCAAAGACACCGGGCTCGATCGCATCCCCGTAACTGGACCGGCCAAAAAATGTCTCGCCAAACGCCATCGCCCCCGCCTCCCACATCCGGCTGCAGGGCGTTATCTCGGTAAGAGCACTGTTAATTGCGAAGTTGCAGACAGAATTCCGCTTGGCATCTTCAACCCTTTTTAAAAAAGCATCCGGTGTTGAAAGCGGGGGAACCGTGTTGGGCTGGTCGACAACGAGCGTAACTCCTCCTGCAAGTGCACTCCTGCTGCCCGTTGTCCAGTCCTCTTTTGCAGACTGGGTTCCCCCCCTCATGTGGACGTGCATGTCTGTTGCGCCGGGAAGGACAAGGTATCCCGTACAATCGATCGCCCGGTCGCAGGCCATACCTGCTCCGGTATGGATAACCCTGCCTTTACAGACCGAGATATCCGCAATCCGCCCGTCAGGGAACGTGACATCCTTAAGGACGATTGCCGCGCACATCGTCATCATACCATATTGTGAATCCCCGGCATAAAGGCGTGGCGGAGGGATTGTTACCACTCAGTAAATTCAGGGTGCCGGACATCCGGAGAATACTATTTTAACTGACAGAACAGAAGGAACAGTAAACCGATATTTCACCGGTTACGTTGATACGAAACCGGAGAAAGATACCGGGGAGATTAGTATGGATAAGGTTATCAAAGTCGCTGCCGGTTTATTGCTTGTCATTCTCGTAGTTTTTATTGGGCAGGGCTGGTATAGCAACTACGTCGAACAGAAATACAGAAACACTCTCGAAAGTACGTATTCCTACACCTGTACGATATCAACGAACGAAGACTTAACCAATGTAACATTCATCATCCCGGTCCCGACAAACGGTACCGGGGATTCCCAGATCACTGAACGATACAGCGACCGTCAGATTTCAGGACTTCCGTCAGACTGGACGACGACACTCCTGAGTTCGAATAAAGGGACAATGATCAAGATTACTGCTCCTGTTCTTACCCGGTCCAGCACGACCCTTACCCTCAACGTTCCGGTAAAGGGTCCGATAAACACGAAATCCCCGCTTGCAACCGGAGTTCTTTACCGGCCGATCCTCGATCTGAAGAATACCAAGTGTCCTGCGACTGCCGGTTCCGGGGCTTCCTGCTACCAGTACACAAGCTCGGTTTACGCAACCTATGATTCTTCTCCCGGTGCACAGGTTTCCATCCGCACAATAATTTCCGGAAAGAACGAATGGAACATATTTGGCCCGGCATCGAATGCATATTCCAACTCGATCTCGGTTTCGATCACGGGGGAACACCGCAGGTGGATTGAAACCCGTGCCGAGATCGAGACTGGTATAGGGTCCTACGACGTTCCGGAGATCTGAATGGCAATAAGGACCCCAATATCTTTTTTCCCTGCCTGAAGGGAGGGGTCTGCCGGACGTATCATGTTCCGGGATTGGATGAATATGGGATCTGCAACTGCCAGTCCCCGGGATCCAGTTCAGAATTTCGGGGAAAACGATCCCCGCATCAGGTGTGATTTTATTTGCGCGATTGCCGGATGCGGGAGATTCTTTAAGAAAAGATATCGGGGTTATTTCATCAGACCGTAAATCTTCCAAGTTCTTTTGAAACATTGTCGGTAATGCTCCTTACATTATCGACCACTTTATTGATTTCGACAATAGAAGCTGCCGTTTCTTCCGTCGCAGCCGCGGCATCGCCGGCTTCCTTTGAGGTCCGGGTAACCTGGACCTGGAGTTCGTGCATGTTTGCCGTAATCTCCTCGGTTGTTGCAGCCTGTTCCTGCGTTGCTGCAGCGACTTCCGCCGCCGCCCCTGCGACTTTATCGGCTGCATCCGTGATCTTCCGGAATGCCGCGATCGTCTGTACCGCCATCTCGTTACCCTTGATCACGAGATCGTTGGAATTTTTGGTAGCAACGGCGGCATTTCTGGTCGAATGGCTCAGTTCATTGATCATCTGTTCAATTTTCTCAGCGCTTGTACGGGATTCTTCTGCAAGCGATTTGACTTCGGCTGCAACAACCGCGAAACCACGCCCGGACTCTCCCGCGCGTGCCGCTTCGATCGCAGCGTTGAGCGCGAGCATGTTGGTCTGGCTGGCAAGGTCCTGGATGAGCCCGACAATCTTGGTGATCTCCTGCATCTGGTTTTCAATCTCTCTGACAATGTTGGAAACGGACTGTGTTGAAGTGGCGATCTCGCTCATATCCCGTTCAACATCTTTTGCAAGCGTGGCGCCGCCTTTAGCCTCATCCAATGCATGAAGAGCCTGCTCTGAGACATTCTCCATGTTGTTCGTCACTTCCTGGATCGCCTTTCCCATATCCTCGACCGCTTTTAATACCTGTTCGATTCCCGCATTGCATTTCCCGGAATTTTCATTGACTTTCTGTGCATTATCTGCTATCTGGTCGGCTCCTGCCGCAATTTCATGGGTTCCCGCTGCTGCCTGTTCTGCTGCTGCCTGGAGATCGGTTGTATGCCGTCGGACAGAACCGAGTGCCGAGGATATCTGGGACCCGATATTTTCAAGGGACTGCCGGAACTTCTTAAAATCCCCGTGCACCTCGATATTTTTATCAAACCGGGTAGTGAAATTCCCATTCGCGTATTCCGCCGATACCCTCATGCCTTCCTGGAGCGGGTTGACGACATAATCCATTGTTTTGTTCATACCGGCAATGATCTCCCAGTAACCCCCCTTGAACTGCCCGGCGTTTCCCCTCACCCCCAGTTTGCCTTCGACGGCCGCCCGGGACAGTGCGTTCGATTCGACGATCAGGGCCCGGAGCGTCTCGATCATTTTTTTAATCGGCGGTATCATCTCATCCTTCTCTCCCCGGGGTTTCAGGTTCCGGGACAGATCGCCGTCAGCAACCATCTTCATGGTTCCAAGGATGTACTTCTCAAAGTCTGCCGAGAATGTGTCCAGAGCCGCACCCATCTCGCCAAACTCATCGTTGCGCTTCAGCGCCACCCGGTTGGAAACCTTCCCTTCGTGAAAATCCCGGATTCCCCGGGTAATCCGTGTGATTGGATCGATGACACTCCGTGTGAGGCACCAGGCTGCAGCGATACATATCAGGATTGCAAGGATAGTTGCAACAAGGATGATCTGGCGGGTGACACCGGCACGCTCATCAGCTTCCGCCTGCCGGGTTTCTTGTGTTATCTTCACCTGGGAAGACTCGAACTGGATCTCCGTGAGCGCAGTCTCATATGCCCGGGTAATACTGCTGTTGGCGGCAAGTGCGAGGTTCACCGCTTTTCCATTGTTGGCCTTTGTATCGCTCATGACTTGCCGGTAACCCTCCTGCATCTTCTGCCATGCTGATGTGAAACGGGAAAGGCTCGCCTTCTCATCGGCATTCAGGGTTCTTCCGCCATATGCCGCCATGTTCTCATCGACAATTGCTATCTGGCGGCCAATCGAGTCCCCAAGGGCATCCCGTTCAGCCGGCATGGCGATATACAGGTTCAGATCCCCGCGCATCTTTTCGATGGCGGCAGTGCTTGCAGCAAGGTTTTCTTCGGGTTGTAGCGCTGCGGAATTTTGGTCATCTTCTGCTGCAACGGGATTACCCGCGCCGGTATACCCTGTTGCGCTGATGAAAATCAACAGAATGGCAATGATGAGAAATGGTACTGTAATCTTTTTTCCGATCTTCAGATCATCAATAAATTTCATTCCTGGACATCCTTGCAACGATCTTCTTTGTATTCCCTGCCGGTTTTGTCCGGCATAATTTTACCCGGGGGAATACGGGCAGACGAGAATTTTGAGATCTATACTATAAAAACATTCTCTTTACCAAATAATAGTAAAATCCTGATTTTTCAGCATTTGAAATCAGAAATAAAGATTTTCAGAATACAATCCCCCATCCATAACCGGAACGGGATCCGGTGATCGTGTTGAAACGGGTGTGAACCCATCCTGTCCGGACGGGTACCATGAAAAAGCGATCCGCCCGACGAGAAAATAGGCCAGGATGAAAAAGGCAATGTACCGGAAAAGAACTCCGGGACTTGTTACTCCTGCGAAAAGAATCAGTGCGAGGGAAGGGATTTGAACCCTCGAACTCCTGCGAGACTAGCCCCTCAAGCTAGCGCCTTTGACCTGTCTTGGCAACCCTCGCACAACGGTTGTTGCTTTGCATGACGATGGTGCGGTATTTTAGCAGGATGTTTCGACCTCTGAAACGGGCCTCGCAACCTTCGCACATGCCATAACAAAGAGGTTGTCTATCTAAAATAAGTTATGCTTATCCATCGCATTCCGGCTTCATCTTTAAGGGTTATGCCGTATTTTGTACTGCATTGCAGGTTCAAGGGGAGGAACGTATATGTATATACGTAAACTACCTGTCAGCTATGTGGTCGGATATCATCCATGAGTTTTCCGATTCCCCTTCCCAGAGCCGGGTCGTGCGTTTCCTCCTGGAAAACGGGTTCGGTATCAATGAGGAGGGAAGGATTAGCTGCAATGGCATCGAGATCTCGGCAACGGCAATTGCCAAGGCGATCGGTTCTGACCGCCGGGTTGTCGATTCCACGGCGCACCGGATCCTGAACCTGCCGGAATTTAAGGAGATCTTCTTAAACATGCGGGCAACGCCGGATCTCAGCCGGGTTGCAGAAGCGCTCGGTTTTACCGTAATCACGGTACTTCCAAGGAACGCCAGCGAGCGGGGGATTGTCGGCGCCGCGATAAAAGTTCTGGCAGATCATTACCTTGCCATCCGGCAGATCTTCGTTACCGATCCCGAGTTTGCGGAAGAACCAAAACTTGTCATAATCCTTGAAGAGACCCCACCTCCGGGCGTTATCGAGAAGATCCGTGCGCTTCCCCAAGTGAAACAGGTCATTATCTGATCCTTAAGGAAATTATCTGATCCTAAGAAAAATAAGGAAAAAAGAGCAGGAATAATAGACTTCAATCTAATTTTTACAAAATATTTCGACGTCAAGGGCAAGACGGTACATCCGCCTGCGGATCTTCCGGGGGAGGTGTACCGCCGAATCAAGGGTTTCATAGATCGTGGTATGCCTTGAACCTGCTGCCAGGTTATCGGCATGGGTAACGATCCGCTCTTCCGCAGTCACCGGTACACAGTCTCTTGGAAGCAACCCGAGAAGCGTACATTCATCCGCAGTTATCCCGGCGCCGGTATGGCACTCCACGATCCTTGCAACAGGTTCCGGCATGCCGAGGCGCCGGCAGAGATCTGCACCTGCCTGTGCATGGCCTATGGAATGGGTAACACCTCGTCCGATGTCATGGAGCATGGCACCGGTTTCAACAAGCCTGTGATCGACAAAAGGGCAATCCGCGGAAAGATCCATGGCAATGGATGTTACTGCCCGGCAGTGTGCAACCACGCGGCTGTTGCATCCCTGTTCCCGGAGGAGGGTTTCGCAGGATTTACGCTGATCCGGCATGGCCGATTGATTCCCGGATCTCTGTAATACGCCTCTTGAGCGCTGCAAGAAGCGCGTCGTTATCGAAATGGGATACCGGGTTGTCGCATTCCGGGCATTTGAACTCGTTGTCCATGGCTTTTGCAAACGGGAGGATGATCCCGCAGTCCTTGCAGATATAGAAATCGTTCTCCTCTTCAAACCGCGCCCGGCGTTCCAGTTTGTCGAGGATGTTTTCAAGATCTTCGCGAATCGCAAGAGGGATCTGGTCGAGCCGGATCTGCCAGAGGTAGGTCAGCCATCCCGTCTCGTTATTCTTGATCCGGCGGTACTCTGCAAGCCTCTTCTCGTACAGGGTATACAGGGAATGCCTGACAGAGTTTAAATTGATCTTGGTCTCCGCTGCGAGATCCTCATCGCTGTGTTCCCCTTCGGAGGGGAACTTTCTGAGGAGATCGATTCCCTCGTCGCCGACCAGGCGGTGAAGGTACGCGTAGACTGCCGGATCCTCAAGCAATTCTTCCACGGAGTTCATCACCGTAGATATTGTCGAATGGTTGTAATATTATTATCCAGTATGGCAAGCGCTTCATCCCGTGTCGCACCCTGCCCGAACACGCTGGTGATTGCCTGGTCTTTTGTAAGTTCCGTGCCGGGCCACGGGATGTCTGCAATCATGGGTGAGAGCCGGTGCAGGTCAGCGGAAACGGTCATATCCCTGTCAGCGAACAGGATCTTCCGTGCGGCATATCCCGTTGCAACCGGCTGCTCTGGGGGCAGGATCCCCCGGCAGGCATCCGCGTGAAGCCGGAACAGGTTGCAGCCGGTTGCCATCTCGACGGTCTCGACCGTCGCCTGGAACCGGGGGTTCAGCTCGACTGCAACAACATCCTTTTCCAGGATAAAATCGATGCCGATGGTGCCTTTGCACCCGCTCGCCGCCGCAATCCGTTCAGCCATGGAGATCATGGATCCCGCTGCCGGGTGCGAACACGGGGTTATCGAACCGGCAAACCCGAACTCTGCGCCGGGCGTCCCCCGGAGGATCTGTTCATTGGCGGCAACAGCCCTTGCATGGCATCCGTCAGTGACGCAGCAGACGCTTGCCGGCCGGCCTGTCACGACACGCTGGCGGATATACGGAACACCCGGGTACAGGGATTCCCACGCGACCTTTTCGGTATCGTCGTGGACGATTGCGTTGCGCCATCCGCCGGCGCCGCGGCAGGGCTTGAGGAAGACGGGGTATTCCTGTTCCCCTGCAAGGGCAGGGACCGGGATATGCAGGTCTTCAAAAAAATGCTGGATCTCAAGTTTATCCAGGTAGTTCCGGACCGTTTCCGGGCTGGTCCCGCAGACCGGAATCCTTGAAGGCATGTCCTCCGCCCCGCTTGTGACAACCAGCATGTCGAACCGGTGCCTGCCGGACATCTCCGTGACGGCATCCGGCAGATCTTCGAGTTCCTCAAACCGGATCCTGTCCTCGGTATACCAGGTAAGGTCCTGGTCGCAGAAATGATCTACGGCGCAGACCTTGTAACCGGCCCGGTACGCGGACTGAGCAACGTGGCGCGTGGAAAATCCTGCGATGAGGACCCGCCCGTTCATAGTTCCTCGGTCTTCTTCCCCGCTTTTGAAGGAACGATCCGGATCTTTGCACCGGAAAACGTCCTGTCAAGTTCGTTTCCTGAAAAGAGATGGTCCAGGAAGAGCGCGAGGCTGGAGATCTCGGAATGGGGCTGGCCGGTGACCGCGACATTGTAGTCGGCAAGGCCGTAGATCTCCCCGGGAACCTTCTCGGCCCCGACAATGACAAGGACGGGATCCTTTGTCCGGATCTCGTCGATTACGGCAGGAAGGTTCAGCCCGTACATGGTGAGGTGGACGACGGTCCCTCCTTCCTTCTTCCAGTCGGCAATGCAACGCCGCCATTTCACGTTGTCGTTGCAGAAGAACGTGCCCCCCCACCGGTCCGCGACATCCCGGATGCTCTCGACAACGCCGTGATCGGAGGCTGCAAGGTACATCCCTTCCGCACCGAGCGCCCGGGCGGTCAGCCCGACATGCGTGGTCACCCGCTGGTCGCGTTCCGGGCGATGGCCGATCCGTAAGACTGCAACGCGGGTCAATTCCTACCTCTTCTTTGCTTTAACAACGCCATTTTCAATCGTGAACGGGAGGGCGGGATCGTATTTTGCCTGGCAGCGGACCAGGGATTCGTTGACGGAGAGGAGATATGCCTTGTCGTCCCGGCACTCGATGAGCAGGGACTTCTCCAGCCGTTCCAGAGAATCTATCACCCGGCTCTCTTCGAGACTGGTTGCCCTTGCAAGCCCGGCAATATCCGCTCCCTCGTCCCCGGCAATCTGGTGGTAAATCAGCCAGTCGATCTCCTCGTCTTTCACCTGTATTCATTCCCCGCTTCTCCAGATATTGTTTGTTATGCGGGTCTTTTGAAAAATGACAGTTTTATGCCGGGACGATCCATGATATCATAATGGACGAAACTCCCGCAGGGGTCCCGGGTTACGAGGAACTTGGTGTTATCGCCGATGCAATTCTTGAGGAGTGCGACGAGGATGTTGCCCTCCTTGCCGGAAAACTTGATACGTTGGACCTCCCGGTACGAACCGGGCTGATCGCCTCGGATTTCCTGAATGCATACCAGGTCTTCTATTATTTCTTCCGGCTCCAGCCGCCGGAGATCGAGATGGAGCGGCTGATGCTCCTGCCGGGTTCGGAACTGCAGTACGGGATAAAGCTTAACGATATTGACCTGCTTGAACTCATCTTTGCAGTCGTCAACGGGGAACCAGTCGTTGTTATCAGCGACGGTGACCGGGTGCTGGAGAAATATACCGGAACGACCGCGTACAACGACGCGATGGCAGCCATTGAATCGATACTATAACCGGTCCCCGGCGCTGATCAGGTGTTCGTCGACAACTGCACGGACAAGCGGCGGGAGATCCCCGAAACGTTCCGTGTGGTTCCCGATGACCGCAAAGACCCCGGTCACCTCGCACCGGTCAAGTTCATCGAGAACCGACGTATCATTCACCCGTATCCGGTTGCAGATCGCCGTAGCCCATGCATCGGCAAGTGCCGGATTATCGGAAATGACCGTGACCGAGTCCGCAACACCAAACGAGATGGAGGGTCCGACCGTTGCCGACGAGGTACAGATCCCCCGGATCGTGTTCCCGGGCGGGACTATGAATGCCACCCGGTCTGAGAGCGGGGATTCGCCGGCATGGATTCCCACGCGGACCGGCCGGTTCGCGTTGACAAGCGCAATGTCCCCCCCGTTGTCGATCACGCCGAACTGCGCCCCTTCGTCAACCATCGCGTCGATGCCGGCCCATGCAATCGCCCCGGCTACCGCCGCCATCGGTCCCACGCCCGCTTTCTTTGCTGCTTTAGCCATGCGGACGATCACCGGTTCATCGGAATCCGGCTCGTACGGGTCAAAAGTTGTTTTAAAGAAGGGATCCCGGGCGATATACTTCTCCAGCGCCTGCCGGGCCGAAAGGATCCCGTTTTTTGCCGCGGCGATATGAGCCGGTTCATCCGCGAGGATCGTCGCGATTGTCTCGCGGAAAAAAAATCTCTCCCGGATCATATCGGCATAGTCAGGGCATCGTGCGGGCAGGCATCCACGCATTTCCCGCAGAGGATGCAGCGCTCCTCGGTCACCGTGAGCCTGAAGAAGGTATCGAATGCAAATACATCGCGGGGGCAGATACTGATGCACGCCCCGCAGTCCACGCATTCGCTCTCGTTGAACATGATCCCGTGCTCGAGGATGCGGACGTTTGCCCCGAGGTTCGACATGGTGTCCCGCACGAGCCGGCACTGGTCGTCCGGGACCTCGATGAGCGCTTCGCCGGCCGAGGAATCTATCACGGCGCGTTCGACCGCGATGAGCACGCCGGTGTCCCGCACCGCCTGCGCGATGATCGGCCCTTTCCCCTTGCCTTTCGAGAAGGTAACGAGCAGTTTCATTTGAGCCACCTCTTTCCGAAGAGCTTCCCGAGATTGATAGCAGTCAGCATAGCAACAACGTGGCGGTTCGGGTCCAGGACCGGCAGCGCACTGATGTTGTTCTGCTCCAGCTTACGTATGGCGATATCGACGGGTTCGTCGGGAGTTGTTGTGATGACCCTCTTCTTCATGATATCCCGCACCAGCTGCGCCTTCCCCGGGTTGACGACAGCTTTTGAGATATCGAACGTGGTGACAATCCCGACCAGCTCGTTCACCCCGTTGATCACCGGCAGGTGGTTCGTCTCGCCTTTCAGTAGTTTCTGCGCCGCAGTCCGGATCTCCTCTCCCTCGCCGATAGAGACGATGTTCTTGTCCATGATATCGGCAACCCGTGGTCCCTTGACCGTCTCGTGCATCGGGTGGGCCTGCCGGGTCGGATCGATCCGTCGTGTAGGAAGCGACAGTTCCATCTTCCCGGCACAGATCCAGTCTTTGAGGGTCAGAGCAACTCTCTGCGCCCTGTTGTAACTGGAGAGCGAGGAGGTCCGGATCTCTTCGCCGTTGAGCGAGACCGATCCGCTCCGGAGCTCCGCATACGTGACTTTCTTAAGAGTCGGGCGGTTGCGGCTCGGGACGCCGTAATCGACCAGATCGACACTGATATCCTCGTCCCGCACCGCTGTTGCACGGACAACCTCCTTGTCGATGACCGGCAGCGGGATGCCGAGACCGACATAGAGCGTGACGCCATACCCGGTCATCGTTGCGGCACGCAGGTAATCCTGCGACATCTGTTTTACATCGCCGGTCGCCATCAGGGTCGCAAATCCTCCCGCAGGCGAGTGCTGGGTTCCCTCCCCGATCACCATGCCCGGTGCCCCGCAGAGGAAGATCGGCACTCCCGAGCCGATCAGCCGGAGTTTCGGGTCATTGGAGATCGGGTTCAGCACTCCCGCGCCGGAGAACGTGATATTCCCGCTGTTGGGAAGCAGCATGCCCATGTAGGTATGGAGTGTCCGGTCGGTCGTGTTGATCGCGGCATTGTACCGCTGGTAGGCATTCCGGGGGTTGCACATGATTGCCTGGTTCAGGTGCTCCAGCAACAGTTCGGTCGTGATGGTGCGGCGCGGGTAGCAGTCCGTCCCCCGCGAGCTTGCCCGGAGCTCGACCGCTTTTCCTGCCACGAGATCCTCGAGCACATGCGCGCCGCCATACTCCTCGCCCCGGGTCTCTGACTGCTGGGTTGCGCCAAGGTAGGTATCGACCGCTGCAAGTCCGCCGTATGCCTCGACATCGTTCAGCCAGATCCTCTCCATGCGGATCGGAGGTTCCGCATGGCCGAAATTGAGGAACGCACCGGACGAGCACATGGCCCCGAAGGTACCGGTCGTGACGACATCGACTTCCTTTAATGCCCCGTCCTCGCCGAGTTCGGCAACGATGTCAGGCATCTCTTCTGCGGTGACGACCCGGGCATTCCCGTCACGTATCCTCTCATTGATCTGGTCGATGGACTTGCGCATGATTGAAATGTCGTTTTATGAATATTTATACCATTCTTTATTACTTTGGGTAATATGACAACCCGGCAGAGTCATTATCCCCGCGTGCACATATCTCTGCATGCAAATCGGTGCGTTCATCGAAGAGATGGAACGGGTCGCACCCCCCGGCATTGCAGAGGAGTTCGATCAGGGGAGGATCGGGCTTGTCGTTGAGGGAACGAGGACGATCAACCGGGTCTGCTGTGCGCTCGATGCCACCCGGTCTGTTGTGGAACAGGCCGTTGCGATGAAAGCGGATATGCTCGTTGTCCATCATACGCCGATCTGGAACCCCGTGACCAGCATCACGGGAACGACTGCCGGGCTTCTCCGTCCGCTGCTTACCTCGGAAATGAACCTGTATGTCATGCATACGAACTTCGATCACGCAGAGGGGGGTGTCAATGATGCCCTCTGCGATCTCCTTTCCTTAAAAGATCGTAAATCCATGTCGCTTGGAAACGTCGGGAGATGCAGGCTTACGCCGGCACAGATCGCAAAACGGCTCTTCTGCCCCCTGCGGATCTGGGGGGATCTCCGCACCACATCCCGCCTTGCGGTCGTTGCCGGAAGCGGGTTTGATCCGGCCCTTCTGGAAGAGGCAAAAAATCTCGGTGCCAGAGCATTCCTTTCCGCCGAGATGAAGCATTCTGTCGCGCGGGCTGCGCCGCTCCCCTGCATCGAAGCAACCCATTACGCGCTCGAAGCACCGGCAATGCGGGCGCTTGCGGCTGAAAGAAAGTGGGATTATATCGACGACCCGCCGGTTCTTAACTCCATCCCATGAACGACCTGCTCGAAAGAATCGCCCGTGAACGAAAACTGACCCCGGAACTCCGGGACGAGGTCCGGATAACCTTTGGCAACCGGGGGGAACGGGCGCTTGCCGCTCTTGACGAAGGACGGGTGAAGAGATACCTCGACTTTACCATTGTGGAGAGCACGTCCACCGAATATGTCGTTGACGACGATATCTGCACCTGCGGGGACTTCCTGTTCCGGGGGCGTGAATGCTGGCATATCCTTGCAGTCCGGCTCGCTTCTGCCACCGGGTCATTTGTGGATGAGCCCGCATGGTACCAGGATCGCTGGACCGGAGATACAAACCGATCCCGATGAGCGGTTGTTCTCCTGAGTATCCGCTCCTTTCAGCCAAACATTTTCCGGTTCTGGCGGATTCAAAGAATCCTCCCATGAATCCAGCGGTTTTTCCGGCATATGCAGATCCGAACACAGGTACGACCGGATCCGTGAAACGTTTGATTTTAATATCCATGCGACGGGATTTTTTCAGGAAAGATACACTAATTATGCTCTGACGTTCATAGTACTGTAGCACGTGATTTTGATGCTTGAATCCGAATACCAGCTCGATTATTTTAAGTCTCAGGGGATGGTTCGAAAGATCTGCACAAAATGCGGATCCGCGTTCTGGACCCGGGATCCGTCCCGGGAAGTCTGCGGCGACGCCCCCTGCGAACCCTATAATTTTATCGGGAACCCGGTCTTCAAAAACCAGAGCCTTGACGGCATGCGCGAAGCGTTCCTCTCTTTTTTCGAGAGGAACGGGCACACAAGGATTGAACGGTACCCGGTTGCTGCACGGTGGCGCGACGATATCTATCTCACCATTGCCTCGATTGCGGATTTCCAGCCGTTTGTCACCTCGGGGATTGTCCCCCCGCCGGCAAACCCTCTGACAATTTCCCAGCCGTGTATCCGGTTAAACGACCTTGATTCCGTCGGAAGATCCGGCCGGCACCTCACCTGCTTCGAGATGATGGCGCACCATGCCTTCAACTCCCCTTCAGAAGAGATCTACTGGAAAGACCGGACGGTTGAACTCTGCGACCAGCTCCTCGGATCCCTGGGAGCCGATATCAACCGGATCACGTTCAAGGAGCATCCCTGGATTGGCGGCGGGAATGCCGGACCCAGCGTCGAGGTGCTGATTGGCGGGCTTGAGGTCGCAACTCTCGTGTTCATGAGCCTTGGCCGCCAGAAGAATACCCAGCCGCCTGTCGAGCTGGACGGGCAGATGTATTACCCGATGAAGACACGGATTGTCGATACGGGATACGGCCTCGAACGCATGGTCTGGGCATCCAAGGGCTCCCCGACAATATACGATGCCGTCTTCCCGGAGATGGTCAGCCGGGTCATGAGTTCCGCCGGGCTCTCCCATATGCTGGAGAACAAGGAGTTCACCAAGATCCTCGGGCTCAATGCAAAATTCGCCGGGCTCATGGACATCTCCGGATCGAACCTCTACCAGCTCAGGAAGAAGGTTGCAGCAACCATCGATGTGCCGATCGACAAGCTCGACCGTATGATCACGCCCATGGAGAAGGTCTACGCGATCGTCGATCATACCCGCTGCCTCGCCTACATGCTGGGAGACTGCATCGTACCCTCCAACGTGCGGGAGGGTTACCTCGCCCGCCTTGTGATCCGAAGGACTCTCCGGATGATGAACGACCTGAAGGTGGAGGAACCCCTCGCCGATCTGATCGAGGAACAGATGCGGATTGTCGGCATCCGTTCCTTCGAACAGGATATCAGTGTTGTACGGGAGATCGTCGAGCGGGAATCGGAGAAGTATGCATCCACGCTCGAACGCGGTACCCGGATTGTCCAGAAGATCGCAAAGAGTTACAAGGCAAAGAGCCAGCGTGTCCCCTTAAACGAGATCATAACCCTCTACGATTCCCATGGCATCCCGCCCGAGATGATCAAGGATATCGCCGTAAAGGAAGGCGCCGTGATCGACCTGCCGGACAACTTCTACTCCCAGATCGCCGACATGCATTCGGAGTCGGCGGAAGGCGAGGCCGGCGAGGATACGACCGCGAAATACGCAGAGCGGGTGCAGGGCCTTCCCGCCACGAAGAAACTGTATTACGAGCAGACTGCCACCATGGAGTTTGAGGCAGTCATCCTCGATTATTTCGACGGGTTTGCGGTAACCGACCAGACGCTCTTCTACCCTGAAGGAGGAGGACAACCGTCGGATACTGGTACCTTTGTCAGTGCCGAGAGCATCATCCGCGTGGACAACGTCGTCCGTGTCGGCGACGTAATCCTCCACCATCTCAGCGGAGGCGTGGTCAAACGCGGCGACCGTATCAAGGGGATCGTGGACGAGGAACGCCGGTGGTCGCTGATGCGTCACCATACGGCAACCCATATCCTGCTCCATGCAACAAAGGAGGTGCTGGGGGCGCATATCCACCAGGCAGGTGCCCAGAAAGGGCATGAAAGTTCCCGTATCGATATCCGCCACTTCAAGCATATCACACCGGAGGAACTCCGGAAGATCGAGGTCGTGGCAAACCGGATGGTCATGGAGAGCCAGCCGGTCGAGATCGATATTGAAGACCGGGTGAAAGCCGAACAGAAGTACGGGTTTTCCCTCTACCAGGGGGGTGTCCCTCCCGGCAAGGATATCCGGGTTGTCAAGGTTGCCGGGGATATCGAGGCCTGCGCCGGCACCCATTGTCGCAGTACCGGGGAAGTTGGTGCCATCAAGGTGATCCGGGTCGAGCACATCCAGGACGGGATCGAGCGGGTGGAATTCTGTGCAGGCATCTCGGCGCTCTACTTCATGCAGCACCTCGAACAGATCGTTTCGGAATCCGCCGATACCCTTTCCGTCCAGCCGGAGAACCTTCCTGCAACCGTCACCCGGTTCTTCTCCGAATGGAAAGACCAGAAGAAGGAGATCGATCGCTTAAGCCAGAAACTCGTCGAACTGGAGATTCAGGGCATGACCGGCGAGGATATGGATGGGACTTCTGTCGTTATCCGGCGTCTTGACCTCGCCCCGAAAGATCTCTCCGCAATCGCCTCTTCGGTTGCCGCAAAGGGTGGCATCGCGCTCCTTGCCGGCGGCGGGGACACCGTCCGGGTCGTCCTCGCATCCGGCAATGCCAGGGTCGATGCCGGCGAGATCATCGGGCAGGTCTGCGAGCTGCTTGGCGGAAAGGGCGGGGGGAAACCGGCTCTTGCCCAGGGCGGCGGGCCGAATGTTGCAAACCTCGATCTCGCCCTCAAGGTAGGGCGCGAACGAATCAGCGCTGCTCTCAATGGCTGAACCTGTCGTTATCCTGGAACCGGGCGATGAACGTGCCCAGAAGATAGCCAAGGCGATGGCAAGCCAGACCGCAGGCGACATCCTCCGCCTGGTCGGCAGCGGCGAGAAGACCGCAACCGAGATCGCCGAGCAGTTAAAGCTCCCGATGAATACGGTCCAGTACCATACCGAGAACCTCCTGGATGCCGGGCTTCTTTCCGTGGCATCCACAAAATACAGCGTCAAGGGCAGGGAAGTCAAGGTTTACGCGCTGACAAGCCAGCTCTTGATTGTCGCGCCACGGCAGGCAAACCTCCGCATGCTCCTGATGAAGTACGCCTCCCTGTTTGGCATCGTTGCCTTTGGCTCCCTCGTGATTGCCATGTTGCGCCCTGTTCTCATGCATGCGGGTGCCGGTCCAGCCACGGGATTCAGTGTTGCCTATGATAGCGGGGCATATGGTGCGGGAAATGCCGTGGCAACGTCTGCTGCGCAGGGAATTACCGAGAACGTGACTGCCGCACCGGTGATCATGAAGACTGCAATGAACGATTCCGCCGAAAGGGCGCTTGCAACGACAGTCTCCCCGATACCGACGGGGTTCCCCCCAACCCCGGCTTCCCCGGAGATGGCTGCGCCGGTTTTTTCCGGGTTCCAGGATCCGGCAGTCCTTTTCTTCCTTGGCGGCGCCTGTGTCATTCTTATCCTCCTCTGCTACGAATGGTACAGCAGGCGAAAGGCTGGAAATTCCTGAAATCAACTCTTTTTTCCGGAAAAACAGAAGCGATATTTATCACCTCATGCTCCTATCACACTCACGGTGAGAATCATGGAGAAGGGTGTTACGTTTTCGATAGTTCAGGTAAAAAAGCCGGACGACATGAATTTCATCCTTGGCCAGTCCCACTTCATCAAGACCGTTGAGGATATCGCCGAGGCTGTTACGGGTTCGGTGCCGGGCGCAAAGTTCGGACTTGCCTTCTGCGAATCATCCGGCGACTGCCTGATCCGGGTCGAGGGGAACGATGAGACCTTAACGAAGATCGCAACGGAGAACGCCCGTGCAATCGGTGCCGGGCACTCGTTCATCCTCTTCCTTGCGGACTGTTATCCGATCAACGTCCTGAACGCAATCAAAAGTGTCCAGGAAGTCTGCACGATTTATTGCGCAACTGCGAATCCTGCTGAGATCGTTATCGCGGAATCGGCGCAGGGCCGGGGGATCATGGGCGTGATTGACGGCTCCCCGCCAAAAGGTGTCGAAGGGCCGGACGAGATTGCGTGGCGGACCGACCTTCTCAGGAAGTTCGGGTACAAACGGGGCTGAACGATCTTACATCCACTGACAAAGCAGTAACTTCCCTTGGAACTTTTTTTTTGAGAACATCCGGTTTTTCATGGACTATGAACCTGTGAAATGCGTCGCGGTTTCCGTCAACCGGTATTATCTGGAAAGACTGCGATGATCTTCAAAAAGCCGGTATTTCCTGAACCAGCAAAAAAAGCCATCCCCAAACATGAATCCTGACGCTACTATGGGGCCCGGAAAAAACCGGGCCGTAGAACCCGCAACTCCCGATGCCTGGGACAAGGCGTACGCAACGCAGGGCCGGCTCTGGGGCGGAACGCCGGGCCCGGTGCCGGAACTGCCGGCAGGATCCCGGGTCCTCGAACTCGGGTGCGGCAACGGGAAACTTCTCTTGTCCCTTGCGGGAAAACCGTACGACTGTATCGCTCTCGACTTCTCGCAGCACGCATGCCGGCTCGCACGACGAACCGTAAACAATCCCGATGTAACCCTTCTCGTTGCCGACGCCCGGAAGATCCCGCTCCGATCCGGTACGGTCAATGCCGTTGTAGCCCATCACGTTGCCGGCCACCTTCTGGCAGAGGACCGCTCATTTCTCATCAACGAAACCGCACGGGTGCTTTCCGGGGGAGGCTGGTTCCTGTTCTGCGATTTTTCCGCTGAGGACTTCCGTGCTGGGAAGGGGACCGAGATCGGGGAACGCACGTACCGGCGCGGCACCGGCATCATCACGCATTATTTCACCGAGGAGGAGGTACGGGGGATGTCCGGCCCATTCCAGGTCCGCGATCTTACCACAATCCGCCGGATTATGACGGTAGGGGGAAGGATATATCCCCGGGCGGAGATCATGGCCACATTTGTCAAACCATAATCCTGCCACCATCCTGCCGCCATGCTGCCACTCCCAGGGTTCGCGGCATACAACGGCAGGATGATAGGGTTATTTTTTCAGGTACACTTTGTAGTAATACGCTCCGGCACCTGCAAGTGCAAGCAGGATAACAATCCCGATTACCACCGGTATCGCGGACGAGGATTCACCCCCCGTCTCCGGTGTTGGGATCGCTCCGGTACCGGAAGGAGATCCCGCAACGGTGGTTGCTGCCCGGTTGTTCTGCGCTGTCGCGTTTGCTGCTGCCATCTTCTCTGGATCGATCACAACGTGCCGGAGGGAGGGAAGCAGGGAAGAATCCGTGAATACTTCCCGGTACCCGTCGGGGAATATCACGGTCGTTGTCCGGGGCGTGAAGTCGGCCGTGATCAGGGAACTGACCGAGGACTCTTTCAGTGCCTCCTCTGCGACAGAAAAGTTCATGCTGGCAGTCACATATTCAGTCCCGGTTGCAGTATCGCTCAGCCGGGCAAATTTTTTCATGGAAAGGGTTGCGCCGGACTTGTCAAATGCCGTCACTTCGGGAGGCTCGTCGCTTGTCGCAAGCCCCTTCACGAGCTCCTCTTTCAGGACGGATTCCGGGATCGCGTTCTCGACAAATCCTTCCAGTGCATACTGGAAGACTGCCGTTGCATTGCCGTTCTTCTCAACGGTGATAGTCAGCGATTGTGCGGTAAATGCACTCGCAGGGAAAACCAGCAGGACAATGCAGAGCCCCACAATACAGGTTCGGAGTGAGAGCCGGTGATTCTGGTGCATGAGATCCTACCTGGGATGTTACTATGCAGGTACCGGGATTAATAGCCAGCGGACACCAAAAGACAAAAGCCCACGAAAATCGCTGATATTGCCGGTAGCGGGTCCCGGGGCATTCATGTTAATATAGATATAGCAATCCCGCCAAACTTGATCCGGGCCATGTTTTTTACCATACTGGATATTTTCCTCCATATCGATCAGAACCTCCAGCCGATTATCCAGCAATACGGCATGTGGACGTACCTGATCCTCTTCTTCATCATCTTCTTTGAGACCGGTCTCGTCGTCACCCCGTTTCTCCCGGGAGATTCCCTGCTCTTTGTCGCAGGTGCCTGCGCCGCTGCCGGACTTTTGGAACTCCCGTACCTCCTGCTCGCAATTACCCTCGGGGCAATCCTTGGCGACACCCTCAACTACTGGATCGGCAACTACCTCGGGCTGAAAGTCTTCGTAACCCGGTTCCCCAATATCCTGAAGAAAGAGTATATCGATCGCACCTACGGGTTCTACGAAAAATACGGCGGGCTCACGATCTTTGTCGCCCGGTTCGTGCCGATGATCCGGACCTTTGCGCCATTCCTCGCTGGTGTTGGTTCCATGCAGTACCGGCGGTTCCTCTTCTTCAACGTCCTTGGCGCGGTTGCCTGGACGCTCTGCATCGTGCTTGGGGGTTATTTCCTCGGCACGTTCCAGGTTGTCCAGGACAATCTCAACATCCTGATCTACCTTGTTCTCCTTGTCACTGCCGTAACCGTCGTCATCATCATTGCAGGGATTGTAAAGGCATTCCTAAAGAAACCAAAGAGCGAATGATCGGGCAGGGTACCGGCAGGTTTTTACCGGAATCAGGTACTCCTGCATGAGAGGAATACCCCAGAAAAGAAAAAAAATCTGTAGAAAACCTCCAAGATGAAAAATTGTAGGAACCTGTGGAGGTGACAGGCAATCATTTTTCCCGCGATTTCTTTCATCTAGATGAGGAAGTTTCTTGCTTTGAGATCGCCGCTGAACTTTCTTTTCAGGACAGAAAATTTTGTTGCAAAGAGTTGTCTTCTTGGATAGACAATATGGTTGAACCGGAGAGCCATTTCCTGACGGCATGTACCGCCGATGACCTGATTATTCCATGAACGGATAGGGATGACCGTGTTGGCATGAAGGTCTTGTCGGATCAGGCGGTGAATTGCTTCAGAATCGTATCCTTTGTCCATAACATAGTATTCGGATTTCCGGATCTTGTGGCATTGATGGAGCAATTTCTCGGCATGACGGGTATCATGGACCTGGCTTTTCGAGGCAGCGAACCCGGTAATTACCTGTTGTTCGGTATCAACCGAGATCGATGTTTAAGGAAATGTTTTCGGATCCTGCCGGTTCTTTCCGAGAAATAATGACTGCAGTATCCGCTGGTAAAACCGGATGA
>CAZNLI010000018.1:0-31351 GCA_964574125.1 uncultured Methanoregula sp. | reverse complement strand
CTTTATAAGTCGAAGACATCCGGCGGGATGTCTTCTCCAGCCCGACACACCCTGCGGGTGCATCGGTCTCCCCCGAGAACGTCAGGAAAATAATGATTTCTACAGAGCCGTTTTTCTAGGTCTTGAGGACCGTTTCGTGCGAAACGGGCTCGTTCTTTTTTTATGATCTATGGTGTCCGATACTGGAACCGGCTCGTACAGGATGTATAAGTTCCGGCTGTCTGCCAAAGGACGGGATAATCCTGACGACAGGTTGTAAAGGAACCTGAAAAAAGATGGTAGTCTTCTGATTATGCTGCTGTTGTGCCGTTCTTGAAGATGGAATCCGACCCGTCTGCATTCCAGACCGTGAGGCGGACATCGTAGGCGCCTTCATACAGGTAGATATGCATCGGGTTCTGTTCGGTTGATTCCGTTCCGTCGCCGAACTCCCAAAGCCACCTGGTCGGGTTGCCGGCGGAGGTGTCCTGGAATTTGACGATGAACGGTGCTTTCCCGATGCGCTCGTTGACAACAAAGTCTGCAATCGGGCCTTTCTTCACGGTGATATAGTTCAGCTTCGTCTCCTTGTCCTCGCCATTTGCATTGGATGCGGAGAGACTCACCGTGTACACGCCGTTCTCGGTGTAAGTATGGACCGGGCTCTGCTCCATCGAGATCTGTCCGTCGCCGAAGTTCCAGGACCAGCTTGTCGGGTTGCCCTTGGACAGGTCGGTGAATGTGACGGCAAACGGCGCATTTCCAACGGTCTTGTCCGCGACAAAGTTTGCACGCGGCATGTCGACTACCCTGATGTACTGCTTCTTAGTCAGGGATGTCGAGGTGTACTGGTTGAATGCCGTCAGGGTGACATCATAGACGCCGATTGTCTTGTAGGCATGGTCGGGTGCCTGCCCGGTGCCGGATGTCCCGTCGCCGAAGTCCCAGACCCATGAGTTCGGCTCATTGGTCGAGAGGTCGGTAAAGTGGACATACCGGTCGACGCTGACAAGCGTCCTGTCAGCCTTGAAGTCAATCTTGGGGCCGTACCCGACACGGACGAGGCCGGCAACAACCTTGGTATCCTGCCCGAAGCTGTTCTTCGCGGTCAGGGAGACGGTATAGAGGCCGTCGGCTGTGTAGAGATGGGTCGGGTTCTGTTCGCTTGAGTTCGTTCCATCACCAAAGTTCCACTCCCATGATGTGGGCAGGTTCTGGGACCTGTCAATGAACCGGACCGTGCTCCGCGAGGGAATATTCTGGTAGGTCGGGACCGAGATGATGAAATCGGCAACCGGGGCAAGACCGACATTGATGTACTTTACCTTAATCTCGGTGTCTTTCCCGTTGGCATTCCTTGTGTTGAGGGTTACCGTGTAAACTCCCTTGACCTCATAGACCTTCTGCGGGTTCTGCTTCACGGATTCACTGCCATCCCCGAAGTTCCATGCCCATGCGGTGGGGCTGTTCTTGGTTAAGTCCGTGAACTGGATGACATCCCCGGTGCTTACCGATGTCTTGTCTGCGACAAAGTCCGTGATTGGGACGCCGTTGACATTTATTACCTGGACAGATTTATCGGATGACTCTTCGTTCGAGACGGTCAGGGAAACATCATAGGATGCCCCGTTGGTGAAAGTATGAACCGGGTTCTGTTCGGTTGAATTCGTCCCGTCGCCAAAGTCCCACTGCCATGCCGTGGGGTTTCCAAGGGACGTATCCGAAAACGTTACCTTAAGGGGGGCTTTTCCGGTCATCGGGGTTGCAACGAACCGGGATTTCAGGGCGGGGAGCGCAACGATATACTCGGTCTTCGTTGCATCAGATATGCCATACTCATTGGATGCTGTCAGGATCACGGTATACTTGCCGCTTGCCCAGTACGTGTGGACCGGGTTCTGCTGGCTTGAGGATGTGCCATCGCCGAAACTCCATGTCCATGTTGTCGGGTTCCCGATGGACTCATCCGTGAACTTCACGCCGAATGGAACCGTGCCGGCTCTCGGATCGGCGCTGAAGCGGGCAACCGGGCCAACCCCGATTGCGATGTAGTCCACTTTGGTTTCCGTGCTCTGGCCGTACCGGTTGGTAACAGTCAGTTTGACGGTATACATACCCTTGGCGATATAGATGTGCGAGGGGTTTACCTCGGTAGACGTAGATCCGTCGCCGAAATCCCATGCATAGGTCAGGGGTTCAGTCCCGGTCGACTGGTCGGCAAACCGGACTGTCGTTGGAACGGTATTATATGCATAGTACGCTTCAAAGTCTGCAACGGGCGCGAGACCGACAACAATGTATCCGGCCATTGCAGTTTCGTTTGCTGCCAGTGCCGCCGGTGCAAAGGACACGAGCACGAGCATAAACGCGATAGTCAGAGCTAGTTTTAATGATTTCATCATGAACCTCCCATTGCAGATCAATTATCAACCCACCTATTTATACCAAACGAAGTTCGTGCTGAACGGTATAAGAATGCCCCGAGAGTGAGAAAACGGGTAAATATTATAAAAACCCCGTTGTAAATTGTATACCAATCCCCGGAGAGACGGTCATAATAGCTGGAACGTGCAGTACAAAGTATTCTTTGAAAATGCGTTATGCCTTAATTAAGAATGCGTTTTTTTAAGTACTTTTTTTCAAATACCGTTTCCGGAAAAAAGAGCGGAGATCCGGTAATCCGGTATTGTATAGAACGAGGCAATTTCAGATGATGTATGTCGTGATGTCGTGCCCGATAACCCAGTCGCAGTACGCACAGCGCAGTCCTTTTTCCGTGACATAGAACCGGCTTACGATCGGTTCGTTGGTATTGGTGATGCAGCCCGGGTTGGGGCATTTGACCAGCCCTTCGACAAGATCGGGGATCTCGACGCCCTTTTTTTCGCAGACCTTGTAATTCCTGATGATATTGATGGTGGCATGGGGCGAGATGAGCGCGATCCGGTCGACCTCTTCCTTCGAGAGCTCGCGGTTGTTCAGCTTGACGATATCCTTCTTTTCCATCTGTTTGCTCGGCACGTTCGTTGCTATCGAGAGCGTCTCACTGGTTGTTCCGGTAATCCCGAGAATCTTGACCACGTTCAGCGCCTCACCGGCGGCAATATGGTCGATGACCGTCCCGTTCTGGATCCTTTTAATCATCAGCCCCTCGTTCTCCTGGCCTTCCGTAGTCTCCGTACGTTTCATTGCATCACCTGCTGGAGCATTGCCATCCTGACGGGGACGCCGTTCCTCGATTGATCGAAATATTTCGCGTGCGGGAGGACATCCACCCTCGGATCGATCTCATCCACCCGGGGCAGGGGGTGAAGCACGATTGCATGCTTCCTTGCGGAACCGAGCAGTTCCGGCGTAATCCGGTAACTGGAGGCGACATTGAAGTACGACGCGGAGTCCGGGAAACGTTCGCGCTGGATGCGTGTGACATAGATGACATCCAGTTCGGGGATTATCTCCTGGAGCGAATCATGGTCCGAGATCGTCATCCCCTTTTCCACGAGTTCCGATTTGAGAGAGGCGGGAAGTTCCAGTCCCTTTGGGGACACCAGATGCAGGCGTGCGCCATACAGCGAGAGCGCCGAGGCGAGCGAGTGAGCAGTCCTCCCGTACCGGAGATCCCCGACCAGGGCGACATTGATCCCGTCCAGTTTCATCGACTGCCGGATCGTGTACAGGTCGAGGAGTGTCTGGGAAGGGTGCTGGCCGGCACCGTCCCCGGCATTGATCACCGGGACCGTCGCAAACTGGGCGGCAAGCCGGGCGGCACCCTCCTTCGGGTGCCGGATGACGATGGCATCGGCATACCCGCTCACCACCCGGATGGTGTCTGCCAAGGTCTCCCCTTTTGCCATTGAGCAGGCTTCCACGCTTCCGACAGACAACGACGTTCCGCCAAGCCGGGCAATCGCTGCCTCGAAGCTCATCCTTGTTCGGGTGCTCGGTTCGAAGAAGAGCGTTGCAAGGATCTTGCCATGGAGGGCATTCTTATCGAACTTCTGCGCATCGATGCGCTTGGCATTGTCCAGCAGCCGGTCAATCTGCCGGCGGTCAAAATCCCCGATTGATATGATGTGCCGCGTTGTTACCCCTCCGCTGATCGTCCGTTGCGTATCTATTTGCAAGTGGTGGATTACCTAACTTTCGGGTACAGCAATATTCCCCGATGCTTTGGGAATGCGGATATCCATCGCATAATAATATTTACCAGTTTCTGTAAGATATATACGAGAATTTAATTATTTGAGTGAATGGAGCCATAAATACATGGATATACCAGTTGCAAAACCGGTCATCACCCATGAAGAGATCGCGGCGGTCAGTGAAGTGCTGATGTCCGGGATGCTTGCTTCAGGGAAGAAAGTAACGGCATTCGAGCAGGGATTTGCGAATCTCTGCAGGACCTCGCACGCTGTCGCGGTCAGCAATGGTACCACAGCACTCCATGCTGCTCTCCTTGCTGCCGGTATCGGTCCGGGCGATGAAGTCATCGTCCCTGCATTCTCCTTTTTTGCGACCGCAAGCAGCGTCAACATGTGCGGGGCAACACCTGTATTCTGCGATGTGGACGAGCAGACATTCAATATCGACCCGGCCCGCATCGGGGCATTAATAACCCCCCGCACAAAAGCGGTGATCGGTGTCCACCTCTTCGGCCAGCCATTCAACGTCCCTGCAATCCGGGAGATCTGCAGTTCCCGTAACCTCACCCTGATCGAGGATGCAGCCCAGGCCCACGGGGCACTCTGGAACGGCGAACCTGTCGGCGGCTTCGGGAATTACGGGTGCTTCTCGTTCTATGCGACCAAGAACCTCATTACCGGGGAAGGTGGCATGGTGACAACGAACGATAAAGCCGCGATGGAACGGCTCCGGATCATCATCAATCACGGTCAGAGCGCAAAATACCTGCACACCCGCCTTGGGTACAATTACCGGATGACGGATATCGCTGCGGCAATCGGCCTTATCCAGCTGAAGAAACTGGAGAAGTTCAATGCACGGAGGCGGAAGAATGCCGAGTACCTGACATCCCATATCAGGTGTAAAGGTATCGTTACTCCGTTTGTAACCCCGGACGTCCAGCATGTCTTCCACCAGTACGTCCTCCGCCTTACGGAAGAGTTCCCGATGAAACGGCAGGAGTTCATGGATTACCTGAAAGCAAAAGGCATCGGGACGGCAGTCCATTACCCAATCCCAATCCACCGGCAGCCGTTCTACGGAATTACCGGGGAACCGGACCCCTGTCCGGTCTCAACAAAACTTTCGGGATGCGTCCTCTCTCTCCCTGTCCATCCTGCACTTGACGGCAAGGAGCTTGCGTATATCTGTGACACGATCAACAAGGTGATGTAACATGGATGTCGGTGTAATCGGTGTCGGGAACATGGGAAAGAACCATGCCCGTATCTACTCGGAACTAAAAAGCGTCGATTCCCTCGGGGTATACGATGTCAACGTGGCTGCGGCAAAAGAACTCGGTAAAAAACACGGGGCAACCGTATTCCCGACGATCGATGAACTGCTCGACCATTGCGATGCGGTAAGCGTCGTCGTTCCGACCCAGTTTCATGCACAGGTCGTCAGGCAGGTATTTGCGAAAAAGAGATCCGTGCTCATCGAGAAACCCATCTGCGCAACCAGTGAAGAAGCGAAGGATCTCATGAAACACAAACCTGATGGGATAACGGTCGGTGTAGGGCACATCGAGCGGTTCAACCCGATTGTTGCCGAGATAAAAAAGATCGTAAGAAAGCCCCTCTACGTCGAGATCAAGCGGCACAACCCTACATCGTCACGGATCACCGGAAGTTCCGTTGTCGAAGACCTGATGATCCATGATATCGATATCCTTCTCAACGTCTTCTTCCCCGAACCCTGCGATGTTCATGCTGCCGGTAATGCAGATGTGATGAGCGTGCTGATGCAGTGCAACGGCATCCCGGTCTCACTTTCAGCGAGCAGGAAAGCGTCCAAGAAGGTCCGGTTGTTCTATGTCGAGGACGAAGAGTTCACGATCGAAGGCGATTTCATGAGCCAGGAAGTCACCATCCACCGGAAACCCGGCCAGTACCGGATTGAAGCCGAGCGGTACGTCCAGGAGAACATCATCGAGAAGGTGATGGTGAACAAGATCGAACCGTTAAAACGCGAACTGGAGACCTTCATTGACTGTGTCAAAAAACAGCAGCCGTTCCCGATCACACCTGAACAGGCTATCCGAAATCTTGCGTTCTGTGAGAAAGTCCGGACGGCAGCGTGAATCCGGAAGTGCCCATGACAAAGACGCTTGAAGCATTACTGCGGAAAAGAGGCCCGATCCGGAAGATCGGGGTTATCGGGATGGGGTATGTCGGTATCCCGGCCGCCGCCCTTTTTGCCGATTCACCGGCATTTGAGAAAGTCTTCGGGTTCCAGCGGGAATCGCCTTCATCCGGGTATAAAATTGCCATGCTGAACCGGGGCGAGAGCCCGCTGAAAGGCGAAGAGCCCGGCCTTGAAGATCTTTTAAAGAAGGTTGTCGCGGCAAAGAAGTTCCAGTGCACTTCGGACTTTTCGAAAATATCTGAAGTCGACGCAGTTACGCTCTCAATCCAGACACCGTTCCTGAACAAGGAAGACCTGCTGCCGGATTTTTCCGCGCTCATGGACGGGATCCAGAAGGTCGGGCAAAACCTCCGGCCGGGCATGCTCGTTGTCCTTGAATCCACCATAACCCCGGGAACTACCGCTGGTGTAGCGAGAGAGACCCTGGAAAAGGAGTCCGGTCTAAAAGCCGGCCGGGATTTTGCGCTTGCCCATGCCCCGGAACGGGTGATGGTAGGAAGGCTCATCCGCAATATCCGGGAGCACGACCGGATTGTCGGTGGGATCGATCCGATGAGTACCCAACGGGTAAAAGAACTGTACACTCCCGTTCTTACCATCGGCAAAGTTATCCCGATGTCGGCAACGGCAGCGGAAGTGACCAAGACCACGGAGAACACGTTCCGCGATCTCCAGATTGCCGCGATGAACGAACTCGCGCTCTACTGCGAAGCGATGGAAATCAACGTCTACGATGTCCGGACCGGGGTTGACAGCCTCAAGGGGGAAGGGATCACCCGCTCCATGCTCTGGCCGGGCGCCGGGGTCGGCGGGCACTGCCTGACCAAGGACACGTATCACCTCGAACGCGGCGTCCAGATGCTGGGCAGGGGAAACCTGGATTACCCGGCCAACGAACCCTCGCTCTATGTCCTTGCACGACACATCAACGATTTCATGCCGGTCCACATGGCACGGCTCACCCGCGAGGGACTGGCGCGTGCGGAGAGGCCGGTGAAAGGGGCGAAGATCGCGATCCTTGGCTGGGCATTCCTTGCCAATTCCGACGACACGCGCAATACCCCTTCCGAACCGTTCCGGGAAATCATGATGCGCGAGGGCGCACAGGTTGCTGTCCATGACCCGTATGTCAATACCTACCCGGGCGTAGAAATCCTCGGGGATCTTGGTAAGGCTCTTGCCGGGGCGGACGCTGTCGTCATCTTTGCCGGTCACAACCAGTATAAAGGACTGACCCCTGTCACTATCGGAAAATTGTGCGGGAAGGATCATCCTGTCATTGTCGATGGCCGCAACCTGATCGATCCCGATGCATTCATCCGGCAGGGATTCATCTACAAGGGCATCGGGCGCGGAGACAAGAACAATCACCCGATCGTCAGGTAATTCTCTCTCTCCTTTTTTCATTCTTGTTTTAATTCCTCATTGCAGTTCCGGCACGGTGTCCGCCCATTCCACTACATACCTGTGTATATCGTATCGCCGGTATCGGGTGAAATCGTGAACCGTTGGCGGGGGGTGGCTCACGAAATAGAATCCGTGATGAGGGTTAAAGCACCTCATGATGAGTAACAAGAGATTGGTATCCAATAGGGATCACCGGGCATTTCCTGTATTGGAACGGGCGGGAACACACAATTCCGGAGGGTCGTATGCACGCGGGGCAGGGGGTCGCACGGGTACACCATGATGATGCAGGCCCCGGTCCCGGATCGGCTGGCTGTCGGGCCGCTGCCGCATCTTTCCGTCATCAATCCCCATCCGGACAGCCGGTATTCCGGCTCAGAGAACCGGCTGGCCCGGGCACTTTACAAACATATGTACCCATCCGACCCCCCCTTCCCCTTCCCGGTTTTTTCACGAAACCAGGGCAATATTACGTCGGAATTGTTCGCTGGACCGGAACAACCTGCAAGAGGGGGTCGGATGGGTACATCTTAATCAGGAACCGTGAGGGATCGTACCGGCACGGGCTGCCTGCCAAAAAAACGATGCGCCGGACTGCTCACCATCGCGGTTGAACAGGGACGGGTACCGGATCCTATTTCCTTGCGATCGTCACGTATCCCGAATGGCACACCGATGTGGACGGCCGTGTCCCGCGCTTCGAACGGGTCATCTCCCGCTCGATCAGTTCATGGGTATGGACTTCGGGAAACAATGCCGTTGCCGCATCGACAACGACTGCCATCTGTTCGAGAAACGGGGTGTAGCAGGCGAGGTAACCGCCGGGCCGGATCAGGGAATGGGCATGTACGACATGCTCCGGCAGGACCTGCAGGTCGAGATGGACGACATCGAAGGTGCCGGTTGCAGCGAGCACGTCGGCGGCTATCACTTCGATGTTTTCGAGCTTTGCCTCTTCGATGTTCTTCTTCGCGAGCGCCGCAAACTCCGGCCGGATCTCGCAGGTCTTGACCGTCCCGGCAACACTGCCGAAGTAGATCGCGGCAATCCCGCTCCCAGTGCCGGCGTCGAGGACGACATCGTTCCGGTTCATGCCGGTATAGGCGATCACAAGCCCGATGTCCTTGGGGAGCATCGGGGCCCCGGACCGTTTGCCATGGGTGAAAAAATCCGTCGGGCGCGGGATCCGGACCGTGAATGCCGACCCGGTATGGGTTGCAATAGGATCGCCCGGGTTCATCCCGACGAGCGCCGAGAGGTCGACCTGTCCCTTGTCGGTCGAGAAGATCCCGGTGCCTGCCCGGACCCAGTACTCCCTTCCCTGCCCGACGAGCAGGACACGATCGTTCTTTTCAATCATTGCTTCTCTTGGGAAAGACGCATGATGGCTTCGGCGATATCCCCTTTGGTCGCAACCAGTGCGGCCTTTGCCGCATCTTCGGGGACATTTGCCTGCGCTGCAACCATGGATACATCTTCCTTCGGGATTCCGACCTCCGCCTCCTCAAAACGCGGCTGTCCCACGATCTGGTAGGTGGTGACCCCCTGCATGGTCATGGCGGTAACCTCCGCACCTTCGAAGATATAGTTCCCTTTCGGAGTCTTTATCACGATCTGCTGGACATCCTCAATCGGCTCGACGCTCATGCCGAGTTTCTTCATCATCGCTTTCATCTGTCTGGGGTTGATGTTACCGGGCATCATCGTTATTCACTTCCCTGCCGTACTTTTACCGCTCCACCGTAATTAAATGCCAGCATCTCCGCGCCGGAAAGGATTGCCGTCCCGCAGGCGAGCAGCCGGTCGCCGTCTGCCGTGACGAGAACCTCATCGCCCGCACGGATCCCGACATCTGCTGCGACCACGTGCTTTGCAAAGACATTCTTCCCCTGGGCGATGAACTCCGCGACATCTTCTGCAACAACAACCCGGTAGCCGGGCGGGGGAAGGCATGCCTGTAACCTGCGGGCACCTTCGATCCCAAGCGTCAGCCTCCCGTCCTGCGCACGGATTGTTGCAAGACGTTTCTTTTCATACAGGATCTGGCGGATCCTCCCGGTGGTGGAGAGCATAAACTCGCACCCGTCCGGAAAGAGCATGGTTCCGCACAAGCCGCCGAACTGGTAGTCAGCGATGACCTGCGTCCGCCATACGAGACTGTTCCCTGAGTATCCTGTTGACACGGTTCACAAACTCCTTTTCTGCAGTCTTCGGGATGTACGCACCGGCCGCGATCATATGCCCGCCACCGCCGCCGCCATACTCCGCCGAAGCCTCGCTGATAGCCTTCTGGAGGTCGATTCCTCTCCCGACGACACGCTCTGTCGTCCGCATCGAGACCTTGGTAAGATTCTCGTCCTCGGGGACGGTGCACATGATCAGGATCGGTTTTGCACTGTCCAGCCTGGAAAGCGCCATGCCGGCCCCGATGCCGACGATGGTATCGGGATACTTGTTCCCGACATGGATGTACTGGACCGAGTCAAGGACCGTGACGCCGGTCATGATGATGTAATTGAGCAGGTCGCGGATGATCGCCCGGTGGTTCTTCAGCATATTTTCGGCATCCCGGTAGGCGCTCCCCCGGTCGCCTTTGAGGATCGCGCTTCCGGTCTGGGGCTTTGCCCATCTCCCGCAGGCATTCAGGACGGTTGCATACTCCTGGGCATTCCGGAGCGGGGTCCGTGCAGGCTCGCCCGGAAAATGGTAGGTCTCGGCAAGGAGCCGGCCGGTCGGTTCCCCGTACGCGATCAGCTGCTCCATGAGGGCGGAGGTGATCGTCTTCTTGTCTTCCCGGGAAAGTTCCTCCCAGACCAGCCAGCGCCCGTCTTCAGCCTGCTGCCGTACGCCAAGGCGCTTCAAGAACTGCTTTGCGCCTTCGGGATGGTTGGTGATCCCCTTGATGAACGGGTCGTCATTGTAGGCAAGAGAGAGGTAGACCGGCCGGGTTGCCGTCCCGTAACAGTTGAGATCCTTTTTATGCACTTCCACGTTCCGGTGCTGTTCCCCGTCCGGCACGATGACGTCGCGCACGATCCCGGTAAGCCCGCAGGTCTCCCGGGCCATCATGTCCCCGACATTCCCGACAATTGCCGTCTTAGCAAGATCGGTGTTTGCCGGATCGAGTTCCTTTGCGACGAGGTAGGCAACACCTGCCGCGCTCATCTTCGTCTCGCCCCATAAAAGACTGTTCACCTGCCGGTACTCACGCCCGCAGGGCTGGCTGACATGGTGGTCGAGGATTAAAACATCCTTCTCCTTAAGATTACGGGATTCGAGCAGGTTCTGCTGCCCGGCGCCAAGGTCGGCGAAGATCTTGAAGGAATCATCGTCAGGCACCTGGGGCATCGTGAGCGGCTCGAGCTGGCGCACGAATACCGAACGGTTTTTGATCTCCAGCCGGGAAAGAGCCTCCGAAAGGATAGCCTCGCTCGCGATGCCGTCCGCATCGATATGGGAGACGATGGTTATTGACCCTGCCGCGTTAATTGACTCCGCAGCGGCCCGGATATCATCGCAAATTCCCATCCTGCATATTAATAGGGAGTTCTACCACATGAATTGTACTGGCATGATGATTGACGGTACCGGGCGGTTTGCCGAGCAGGGGATCATCAGTCCCGCCCGCATGCGGGTCGTGGAGAGGAACGCTGTCGCCCTCGGGGTTACGGAGCTCCAGCTGATGGAGAGCGCAGGATGCGCACTTGCCGGGCGTGCTCTTTTAAAAACGCCTTCCCGCGTCCTTGTCCTGTGCGGCAAGGGCAACAATGGCGGGGACGGTTTTGTCGCCGCCCGGTATCTCCAGCGTGAGGTCATGACCGATGTCTGTTACTACGACAGCCCGGATCGTACGAAATCCTCAAACCACAACCTGCAGGCGCTCCGGCACTGCCGGGTTGCACTCCACCCGTTTTTGTGCCGCGACGATCTTCTCGCGATGCGATCCCTGTTTACGAATACCGATGTCATCATCGACTGCCTGCTGGGAACCGGTGCGAGCGGCATTCCCGCCGAACCGGTTGCAACCGCGATCGCCCTCGCCAATGCAGCAGGAGCCCGGATCATTGCCGCCGATGTCCCCACCCCCGGCATGCGGGCGGACTCGATCTGCGCATTCCACCGGCCGAAATGTGAAGGTTCCGAGGTGGTGGATATCGGGATCCCCATCGAAGCGGAATGTTGTACCGGGCCGGGGGAGCTCACCCTTCTCCCAAAACGAAGAACGGACGCCCGGAAGGGGAACGGCGGAACCGTGCTTGTCATCGGCGGCGGTCCGTACCAGGGCGCACCGTTCCTTGCCGGGCTTGGTGCGCTGCGGGGCGGGGCTGACATAGTCCGGATCGCGTCGCCGGTCTTTGAGCCCATCCCCGACCTGATCCATGAACCGTTGTCCGGGAAGGTGATCGGCCCCGAACATACGGAGCAGCTGATCCGGCTTGCGGAACGGGCCGATGTCGTTGTCTGCGGCAACGGTTTTGGGACAACCAGCCACGAGGTTGTCTGTGCAGTAGCCCCTCACTGCAAAAAAGCGGTCTTCGACGCGGATGCGCTCCGGCTCCCGCTCCCGGCTGGTGCGGATGAGACGATCTATACGCCCCATGCCGGGGAATTTGCCCGGATCACCGGGACATCGCTTTCTTTGGATCCCCTTGCGCGGGCAACTGCCGCACGGGACGCCGGAATCCGGGGAACGATCCTCCTCAAGGGGCATACCGATGTGATAACGGACGGAACCCGGGTCCGGTTCAACCGGACCGGTTCGCCGGCAATGACCGTTGGCGGGACCGGCGACGTCCTCGCGGGCGTTACCGGGGCACTGCTCTGCCACCTTCCCGCGTTCGAGGCTGCCTGCGTCGCGGCATACGTGAACGGGAAGGCCGGCGCATCTATTGCACAGGTGAAGGGCGCCGGCATGCTCGCATCGGATCTCGTGGACCGCATACCGTTCGAACTTTTCGGAGAACAACCATGACGGAATTTACCCATATCGATAATGACCGGGCAAGGATGGTCGATGTAACGGCAAAGGACGATGTTGCACGGTTTGCAGAGGCAGCCGGAAGAATTTTCCTGCGCGGTGAAACGTTAAAAGCTATCCGCGAGGGAACGGTTGTCAAGGGCAACGTCCTCGCAACCGCCCGCGTGGCAGCGACGCTTGCGATCAAGGACACCCCCCGGATCATTCCCATGTGCCACACGATCCCGATCGGCGCAATCACGGTCGACTTTGCCGACGGCGAAGGATATATCGAGGCAACAGTCCGGGTAACGTCGCTTGGGAAGACCGGCGTGGAGATGGAGGCGTTAACCGGCGTGTCCGTTGCGCTTCTCACCATCTGGGACATGGTCAAATCCGCGGAGAAGGACAAGAACGGCCAGTATCCCGTCACCCGGATCTCGGATATCCGCGTCATCGAGAAACGCAAAGGCTGAACGATCTGAAGGGTTTCACGGGGACGCGAGCACTTTTATAGCCTGCCGGTCTATCTAGTAAGGAATACGGGATGCGTCCCGTTATTTGCAAAGGAATGTAGCCCTCTTTGGGCCGAACCTTTCAGGTGATATCACATGGTAAAGTCAATGTATGCCTTCGTCAGGGAGGCATGGAAGAAGCCTGACAAGAGCGAGGTAGAAAAACTCCTCTGGGACCGGATGCAGGTCTGGCGCCGCGAAGGAAGCGTCGTCCGTATCGAGCGCCCGACCCGGATTGACCGGGCACGGGCGCTTGGCTACCGCGCCAAGCAGGGCATCGCCGTTGCCCGTGTGCAGGTACGCCGTGGCGGCCGCCGGCGCTCGCGGTATATCCGTGCACGCAGGTCAGCCCGGATGGGAAAGAACCGGCTCACGTCGGCAAAGAGCATCCAGCGGATCGCGGAAGAGCGCGCCTCACGGAAGTTCCCGAACATGGAAGTCCTCAACTCCTACTGGGTAGGGCAGGACGGAAAGCGGAAATATTACGAGGTCATCCTCGTTGACGGGCACCACCCGGCGATCACGAGCGACCGGAAGCTCGCATGGGTTGCGAATGCTACCCACCGGGGGCGCGCCGAACGCGGCAAGACCGCCGCAGGACGCCGCGGCAGGGGCATGACAACGAAGGGTTTCGGCACGGAAAAGACCCGGCCGTCCATCCGCGCCAACGCCAACCAGGGCAAATAATCTTATCCTCTTTTTTAGTAACATTCTGCAATGACAATCACCGACACGGGCCTTCGCCCGTATCCGAACGGCGATTCATCGATCCGGCGCATGGCGCTGGAGGCTGCCGGGCTCGGTTTTGACAGTCTCGTTGCGATCGGGATACCGCCGGCCGATTACTCCGGGATTACCGTCCGGGAGGGCGTTCTCATCGGGAACATCCCGGCGCGTGAAGCATCTGCTGCGGTCAAACGCTCCCGTGAAGGCACGCTCGTCATGGTAGAAGCCGGGGACAACGGGTTCAACCGGGCAATGCTCGGGGTAAAAGGCGTCCATGTGCTGTGCGGGATCCAGAACGCCGACCGCCATGCATTCGATCATGTGACCGCAAAGATGGCCGCGGACAATGGCGTTGCCGTCGACATCAGCCTTGCCCCGCTGATCCGGAAACGCGGCGCCTCCCGGCAGAAGGCACTGCAACGGTACCGCGATGTCCTGATGCTCTCCCGGAAATTTTCTTTCCCTCTCATACTCTCGACCCATGCGTCGTCCGTACTGGAGATGCGATCCGTCCGCGAGATGAGTGCGCTTGCAGTCATGATCGGGTTCGATCTTCCCGAAGTAGAAAGTGCGCTCGCATGTGCCGGTTCCGCTTCCTTTGGAACAGGGCCGGTCCGGGTGATAGTATGACAGTCCGGCCCCCGACGCTCCGGGAGAACCGGCGGTATGTCCTCGCACGGATCCTGCCGCAGGGGTTCTCTCCCGATCCAAAAGACCTCTATTACGCCATTGCCGACGCGGTCACCTCGCTGTGGGGGGACGATGCCGCATCCCGGATCCACCCGGCAGTCGTTGCCGTCGAGAACGGCCATGTATTCATCCGCTGCCAGAGGGGTTTTGAACGCGAACTTCTCATTGCGCTCACAACGACGGCAACCTGCGGCGGTGGCCCGGTTGCGCTGCGGACGGTTGCAATCTCCGGCACCATGGAAAGCCTCCGGAACCGGCTGAAAAGTTCTCCTGTTCCCCCGGTTTTTGGACCCGGCACGGACGCAACCTTCGATCAACGGCAGTGTACGGTCGAATATTGTGAAAGTCAGAAGATTGATGTGGTTGAAAAGGGATTTAAAAATGCAGCACGATTCTTTCTGACAACAGAAGATTTGGAGGATCATTAATGCAGCCACAATACCAGATGGGATACGATCGGGCCATCACGGTTTTTTCACCTGACGGCCGGCTTTACCAGGTTGAGTACGCCCGGGAGGCTGTCAAGCGCGGCACGACAGCTGTCGGGATCAAGGCAAAAGACGGCGTTATTTTAATTGTCGATAAGCGGGTTTCCAGCAAGCTGCTCGAAGCAAGTTCCATCGAGAAGATCTTCAAGATCGACGACCACATCGGCGTTGCATCCTCGGGGCTTGTCGGCGATGCACGGGCGCTCGTGGACAGGGCGCGGATCGAGTGCCAGATCAACCGGGTCTCCTACGATGAAAAGATCGAGGTCGAGGCGCTCGCAAAGAAGCTCTGCGATCACATGCAGACGCTGACCCAGTACGGGGGGATCCGGCCGTACGGCACCGCGCTCCTGATTGTCGGGGTGTCCGATGGCGAATGCCGGTTGTTCGAGACCGACCCCTCCGGTACCCTGCTGGAGTACAAGGCAACCGGGATCGGGATCGGGCGCCCTGCCGCAATGAAGGTGTTCGAAGAGGAATACAACCCGGAGATTGCTATTACGGATGCGATCATGCTGGGGCTGAAAGCCCTCCACTCGGCAACGGAAGGCAAGTTCGATGTCGACACGATCGAGATCGGTGTCATCGAGAAGGAGAAAGCCCTCTTCCGCAAGATGAGCAGGGAAGAAGTCTCATCGTTTGTCGGGCAGTTCAAGCAGTGATCCGGTATGATCCCGCTGGAGAAGGCCGTTGTTGCCCGGCTGGAAAGTTATGGCGAGCGGTTCGAGATCCTCGTCGATCCCAACCAGGCGGCAAAAGTCCGCCAGGGCGAGCCCTTGGAAATGGAGGACGTTGTCGCTGCACTCAGTATCTTCTCCAATGCATCCCGGGGAACCCGGGCATCCGAGGAATCCCTGAATAAGGTCTTCCATACCACAGATTTTACGACCGTCTGCAAGCGGATCATCGAGAAGGGCGAGATCCACCTGACTGCCGAGCAGCGCAAGCAGATGACCGAAGAGAAACGGCGGCAGGTGATAACATTCATCGCACGCAACGCGGTCAACCCCCAGACCGGCCACCCGCACCCCCCGCAGCGTATCGAGATGGCGATGGAAGAAGCACGCGTCAACATCGATCCCTTCAAGCATCTCGACGAGATGGTCAAGGAAACGGTGAAAGCCCTGCGCCCGATCCTCCCGATCCGGTTCGAAGAACTCCGGCTCGCAATCAGGGTCCCCCCGGATTTCGCTGCCCGGGCATACGGCGACATCGCGTCTGCATCCACGATGGAGAAGGACGAATGGCAGAAGGACGGTTCCTGGATCTGCGTGGTCCGCATCCCCGCGGGGATCCAGGGAGAATTCTACGACCTGATTAACAAGATCACGAAGGGCGAAGGGGTCGTCAAGATCCTCAATCAAGTATATTAGTCGTTACGACAAACAGTGTAAGACATACTGGTGGTTACCCTATGGCAGGTTCCAATCAGACAGCAAAAGGCAAGGTAGTCGGCAGCGCAGGGCGCTTCGGCTGCCGGTACGGCCGGTTTACCCGGAAGCGGATCACCGAGATTGAGAAGGTTTCGCGCGCATACCACACATGCCCGCAGTGCGACATGCAGGCCGTGCACCGGAAAGGTACCGGCATCTGGGAATGCAGGAAATGCGGGTATAAATTCGCCGGCGGCGCGTACGTGCCCCAGACCCCGGCACTCCGCGTTGCATTGCGCACAATTGACCGGACCGTGGAACAGAACAACAAGAACAAGGCATAATCCCCGGGTCTGGCATGGCAAGCTCGTACAAGTGTGCACGGTGCAAGCAGAAGGTCGAGATCGACGTCAACGTCCGCTGCCCGTACTGCGGACACCGGATCCTCTTCAAGGAACGCGGTGCTGCCATCAAGGAACTTAAAGCGCGTTGAAGGACAACACAATCCTTCCACGTTTTTTTAGCATTCAATTCAGGACCATATTCCCCCAACATTTTTTTCCTTGTTTTTCCGAACGAGTACATACGACCAGCATGCCGTCAATGCCTCACGAAGCAGTCTTCCGCATAACAACGGTCCATGCTCCCCGTATTTACCGGGCGCTCCTCCCGGAACTATCCGACGAAGTAAACCCGCGATCCGTAACAACATGCACGCTCTTAAGCGACACCGTCCTTGAACTGCACGTTGCCGCCCACGATCTTCCGGCGCTCCGGGCGGCGCTCAACATGGTTCTCCGGCTTATCAGCGTTGCCGATGAAGTGCAGGATCTTCTCTGAACGACATTCCTGTCGGCCCCGTTTTTGCAGAAATCCGGATCTACCGGAAGGGCACCTTTTTTGTATCCGGCGGTCAGATACCTAAGTGCAGAAAGGCACGTTGAGGGAAATTCCCGACCAATATGGTGATCCCGTGCCGCAATCATTCAGAAGGGAGTGAACAGCAATGAACACCATCTCACCCAAAGTCCAGAACCAGATCGCGATGCTCCAGCAGCTGCAGCAGCAGCTCCAGACCATTCTCACCCAGAAAGCCCAGTACGAGATGGCTGCACGGGAAGCAAAACGGGCGCAGGAAGAGATCAGGGATCTTCCGGAAGATGCTGCAATGTACATGAGCGTGGGATCGGTCATGATGCAGAAGAAGAAGGACGTCGTGAACACGAAGCTTGCGGAAAAGGTCGAGACGCTCGAACTCCGGATCAAGTCGCTGGAGAAGCAGGAGAAGATGCTCCAGGGGAAGTTCGAGCAGCTGCAGGCCCAGATCAAGAGTGCCATCGAAGGAAGGCCGGTTGCACCGGATGCGGCGTGACCGGATACCTTTTTTTAAACCTTTAAAAAAAACCGTTGAAAAATTGAGATCAGTTCTTCTCACTGGTAGCTGGTGCGGGCGTCTCCGGAGCGGGCTTCTTCCCGCCTTTCTTCCACCGGTACACCGCATATGCTATGCCGCCGATTATGAGCAGCGGGAGCACGGTGAAAAGCAGGATGATCAGGGCGTCGATCATGCCAAAGAACCCGGCAATGCCGTCGTTGATTGCCGCAATAAAGGAATGCCCGGTCTCCCCGCCGACCGGTTCGGGCTCCTGCAGGTAAACGGTGATCGTCGACAGATCGATGCGGCTGTCGAGATACCGGAGCCTCCCCTCAAGCCGGTCGAGCTCCGTCCGGACCCGGTCGATCTGCGCCTGCACCGCGATCACGTCCTCGACTTTTACCGCCTGCTTCATGATGGTGTTGTACTGCGCAAGCTGGTTCTGGTACGAGGTCTTTTGGGCAGTCAGGTCAACGTACTGTTCGGTCACATCCTCGCCCTGCACCGAGACGGATTTGACGGTCCCGGATGCCTTGACCGATTCAAGGACGGTCTCGAACGAGGCCTGCGGGATGCGGAGGACGACTGTTGCAGAGAGCCGGTCATTGTATCCCCGCTGGAGATTCGACGAGGAGATGTACCCGCCGTTCTGCTGTGCGAGCACCTTCAATGCATCTGAGGTGGCCGTAACATCGGAGACCTCGATCGTGATCTGGGCGGTCTTTATGATCTTTGTCTCGATATTGGTCCCCAATCCCCCGGCATATGTCGGGACTGCCGTAAGTGGAGCAGGGGTGTAGACCGCTGATTTTTCAGAGACACCCAGCCCGGCGCCGTAGCTCGCCGGACTGTCATAGCTCCGCTGGTTCGATGCGGAGGAGGCGGAGTTCCCCATGATACCCGAACATCCGGCAGCGGCGACTGCGCAGCATACAAGGAGCAGGGCCAGTACGATCTTTTTCATAGCAATTCATGCACCAGCGGACTATTTAGGTTCATGGTAGACTACAAATAATTTTGAAGTTATTTTACCGCAGATGCCGGCATCCCCGGGTATTCCTGTACCGGACAACCGACAGGACAAATTCCCCGGGATCCCCGCTCCGGACTATCCCCATGCGATGAGAGTACAGAGGGCTTGGAGAGAGAAGAGGAAACACCGCTCGATCATAAAGTCCCGGATAACGAAGGAATGGAGTAATGATGGATGAAAAATTGCAGACAAGTTACAAAAAAAAAAACGCCCAGGTCGGAATTCGAATCCGAGTCGATTGCGTGACAGGCAATCATGATAGGCCGCTACACTACCTGGGCACTCATTTACAGTTATCCCGCCTCCCGGATTCGGACCGGGGACATCGCGGTAGCCGCGCAGTTACCGGATAACGGTAAACCATACTACAGCCGCGCACTCTACCAGGCTGAGTTAAGGCGGGGCACTGCGCTCTTAATATTGGGATAGTTCTCTAATAAACGTATCGTTATCCCGCCGGTTTCCCTGAAAAAGACCGGGGATGAATTTATTGCCCGGGAGCCCTTATGATAACATATGTCTCGCACAACAGTGTCGGGAGATTGTCTTCTTCACCGATAGCCATGCACGTGAAGAAGTGACTGTTTTCGATACCACGCTCCGGGACGGAGAACAGACCCCGGGGATAGCGTTCACATTTGAACAGAAACTCGAGATTGCACGCCAGCTCTCGTCCATCGGCGTTCATGTCATCGAAGCGGGATTCCCTGCATCGAGCAGTGCCGAGAAGGAGATGGTCACCGCTATCAAAAAGCTCGGTCTCGAGGCGAAGATCTGCGGGCTCTCCCGCATGACAAAACCGGATGTCGATGCCTGCCTTGCCTGCGATGTCGACATGGTGCATGTCTTCATACCCACCTCGGACATCCAGCGGGTCAACACCATCAACAAGAGCCGCGACGAAGTCCTTGCGATCACCGCGGATATTGTCGGGTACGTCCGCGACCATGTGGATAGCTGCATGTTCTCGGCAATGGACGCGACACGCACAGACTGGGATTACCTCATGAAGGTATACCAGACTGCGGCAGAGGCCGGCGCAACCATCATCAATGTCCCGGATACCGTAGGCGTCATCTCGCCGTCGGCCATGAAGACACTGGTTGGCAGGATCGCGCGGGAGGTAAACTGCCCGATCGATGTCCACTGCCACAACGACTTCGGGCTTGCCGTCGCAAACACGATTGCAGCCGTCGAAGCCGGCGCCTCGCAGGTGCAGGTCACGGTTAACGGGATCGGGGAGCGGGCCGGGAATGCAGACCTTGCCCAGACGGTCATGATCATGGAATCGATCTACGGGATCCGTACAGGGATTGCAAAAGAGCGCCTTGTCGAGACCTCGCGGCTCGTCTCCCGGTTCTCGGGGATCACCATCACGCCCACGCAGCCGGTTGTCGGGGAAAACGTCTTCTCGCACGAAAGCGGCATCCATTCCCACGGGGTTCTCCGGAACACCGCGACCTTCGAGCCGGGCATCATGACGCCGGAGATGGTCGGGCACCGCCGCAGGCTCACGCTCGGGAAACACGTGGGACGGCATGCAGTGCGCCAGATGCTCTCGGATGCCCACATCAACCCAACCGATCCCGAGCTCGATATCATTGTCGAGAAAGTCAAGGCAATCGCAAACCGGGGCAAGCGTGTCACCGACGCCGATCTCTACGAGATCGCAGAGAGCACGATGGGCATCGAGCTGAACCACAAGATGCTCTCCCTTGCCGATATTGCGATCATGACCGGGAACCACGTCATCCCGACCGCGAGCGTGAAAGCAACCGTGAACGGGGAGGAGCACGTCTTCTCCAGCGTCGGGAACGGGCCGGTTGATGCGGCGCTCAACGCCATCTTCGGGATCGTGCCGGCCCGGTTCCAGCTCAAGGAGTTCAACATCGAAGCGATATCCGGAGGATCCGATGCCATGTGCCACGTCACCATCGCGGTGGAGGACGACCACGGGAAGATCTTCGATGCGAGCGGCAGCGGCGACGATATCGTGCTTGCGTCCGTGGAAGCCCTCGTGAATGCAATCAACCTCACGAGCAGGTAACAATCTTCTTTTTTTTTTTAGAGCGGCGACGCTCAGGCATGCAGAGATGGACTGGCATTCGCTACGGAACATCAGAATAAAAAGTATAAAAACCGGAAACGGCCTCCGGATCCCGATCACCTGTAAGGGATCGGAAAGGGAGTTCCAGGATTTTTACTCCAGGTATCCGATACCGGGATTTTGGGAACGGTCGCCGCCGAACCGGTACGAACCTTCCGGAACCCGGATCTCAAACCGGGCGCCTTTCCCAAAGACACCGGTCTCCCGGATCGTGAGGCCGGTAATGGAGAGGATCTCCCGGATCAGGAGCATCCGGTATCCCGAAGTCTTCGTGTATTCCCGGGAAAATATCAGGTCCTTCTCTTCATCCGGGATGCCGGCGCCGTCGTCTTCATAGACAAGCAGCAGGTCTTTTCCCTCGTGCCGGAACGACAGATGTATCCCGGTCACATGCTTTCCGTGCCGCGTGGAGGTCTCGATAAGGTTGGAGAAGACCTTTTCGATGAGGGGATCTGCGTAGATCTCCAGGTCTCCGATATCCGCCCGCAGGGATACGGATCCAAGAGGCATGGTCTGCTGCAGGGTTGTAATTGTTTCCGGGATCCCGATCCAATCCGGGGGATAAACTCCGACATTCCGGTAATCGCGCGTAAAGATAATCTGGTTCCGGATCGTCTCGGCAATGGACTCTTCCTTCCGGATCAGGTCAGCCATCGTCTCCGTGATCTCTTGTTTTCTCATGTGGCTCAAGTATCCCCGGAGCAGGGTGAGCTGGTTCAGGATGTCGTGCCGGGTGATGCTCGTCAGCAGGGCCACCTGGCTGCCTGCCCGTTTTAAGGATTCTTCCGCGCGTTTTCGTTCCGTGACATCGACGATGGTTGCGGTCAATCCCGAAGAGGGATTCTCCGGGTCAAACGGGCTTAAGCTGAATATGACATCAACCAGCCTGCCGTCTTTGCGTCGGATCTTCGCTTCCAGGCTTGCCACGCCCTTTCCCGCGATATTGTTGTACAGTTCCCGGTCGATCCGGGAGTATTCCTCTTCGTCCCGGTACAACATCCTTGTACTCTGCCCGGTAAGTTCTTCCTGTGTATAGCCGGTGATGTCGCAGAGGGAATTGTTCACTTTTTTCAATACCCGGTCAACGACAAGGCCGACTCCCACAGGTGTTGCATCGAGCATGCTCCGGAGAACCGCCTCGTTTTCCCGGAGCGCCCGTTCTGCCCGCCGGTGGTCTTCCACTTTCCGCTGCAATGCATCGTTGGTTTTGACAAGTGCGGCGGTACGTTCCTGGATCCGGTTCTCGAGCAGGAGCTGGTACCGCATCATCTCCGAGATATCTTCAAGAATGACACCGACTGCCTGGCCGCCCCCTTCAAAAACGAGCGGGATCAGCTTCATCCTGAAATACCGTTCGCTTTCCGTTGTCTCGAACCGGACATCGCAGGAAACTTCGGTGCCGTCAAGTGCCTTCCTGATGGAGGCCAGGTGGTCCGGCGAGAAGAAGGAGGCTAAGGGGGTGTGCTCGATCGTTTTCCCTTTCAGGTCATCCCGGTTCAGTTCAAAACAGGAGAGGAACGGCTCGTTCACCTCCTGAATGAACAGGTCCCGGTCGAGGATGAGGATGAGATCCGAGGACAGGCTTAAGAGGTGGGTGAACGGGAGCCGCTGCGAGAGGTAGTAGATCTTTGCCCGGCCCAGCTCGCGCAGCTCGGCCTGGCCCGATAGCATCAGGGTGGTGAGGTATTTTGCCGCGGTCGCCCGGTTGAGCGAGAGCTTCTTTGATACCTCCTCGATCGTCAATCCCTTCGGATTGCTCTTTAAGAGATCCCGGATCCGCACCTGCTCGTTTTCCTGTTCCATAATCTTCCCGGAATGTTCTGCACGTTATTTGTAGAGTCTCAATATTTATTATTGTTGGTCATTACTGATAATCAACTTCAATAATCATCATTGAGCAATAAGTTTAAATAAAATTTGTGTTAATCATGGTAATACACAATGGAGTGGTACAAAAATGGTCGATGTTAAAGAGTATGAACTGATCTTTGAAGCATCCCCGATTTCCCAGATCCTTGTTGATAAAGATCTGAAGAATATCCAGGTCAATGATGAATTCTGCCGGATGACCGGCGTCCCCCGCGAACGGGTCCTTTCCATGAAGATCACCGATTTCCGGGATAAAGGTCTTATGAATTATATCAAAGACTCGGGCGAGTCTTTAAAAGACGCCATCACCCAGAAGCGGACAGTACATGGCCGGTCGACAATCGAAACCCCCGCAGGCAGGATTGAAGTTCTGCGGAAGATGGTTCCCCTCCTCGATGAAAAAGGGGATCTCCAGTTACTGTACGTCTCCTACAACGATATCACGAAGATCGTCAAGGACAAGGAGTATACGGCTCACGAGGTTGACGGGCTCATCGGCGTCTACGACAAGGCCGCTCAGGGAGACCTGACGCAGCGGTACACGGTCACGGAACCGGATAACGACACGAGGGATTCCTATGCCCAGATCTGCCGGCTGAGGGACGGGGTCCGCGGGATCATCGTAGCTCTCCAGGGTAATATCAAGGACGTCAACAAGAGGATGCAGGACCTCACGTCCACCTCAGATAACGCCAAGACAAGTGTCGAGGACGCGGCAAAGAGCGTAGGGCAGATCGCAAGGAGTTCGGGGGTTGTCAGCGAGAATGCCACCAAGGTCTCCCAGGCAATCGACCAGGCGGCAAAAGCGATGCAGGACATGAGCGCGGCAGTCCAGGAGATCACTTCCAACATGGAGAATGTCTCGGGACAGGCGAACAATGCAAACGATGCCGCCAAGAAAGGCGCAGTCCTCACCGAAAATGTCAACAAGGACATGGGGGATATCGCAGAGGCAACGAGGAATGTCTATGACATCGTCAAGGACATCGAGAAGCAGATGGCGGATATCAGCAAGATCATCGTGCTTATCCGGGACCTTGCCAACCAGACCAACCTGCTTGCGCTCAACGCGGCAATCGAGGCTGCCCGCGCCGGTGAGCACGGCAGGGGATTTGCTGTCGTCGCATCCGAAGTCAAGTCCCTCGCGCAGGAGTCCCGCACCAGTGCGGAACGGATCGAGGAGATGATCAAGAACCTCAACGAGTCCACCAAGAATGCAAATAATGCGATGGAAGCTTCCAAGGAACTTGTCATCAAGGGCAAGGCTGCGTCTGCCGAGACTATTGAAGCATTCAAGATAATCCAGGTATCGGTGGAGACCGTTGCCAAGAGTGCAACCGAGGTCGCTGCCGCAACCGAGGAACAGGCAGCGACCACCGAGGAGATCACGGCAACCGTGAACGATATGGCAAAACTCGTCGAACAGACCGCAAAAGAGGCGGGAGACACGGCTGCAGCTTCCGAAGAATCGTCTGCTGCAATTGACGAGATCTCACGGATGATCGCAACGGTTGACAAGACTGCAAAGGATGCAATGGAAGCGAACCACAAGTTCAAAGTGGATTGAGGGGGGTCGTTCCATGGCAGCAAAGACAAGCGAACATGCCGGGACGGAAAAGGATTCCCAGCCGGTAAAGGAACGGCCAAGTACGATCCAGGTCGTGGAGTTCATGCTCGGGGCTGAACGCTTCGCCATCGACCTGTTCGACGTGAAAGAGGTTGTCGAGTACACAACCATCACAAAACTTCCCAACTACCCCGAGTACGTCAGGGGCATCATCGACCTCAGGGGCGAAATTACAACGATCATCGATCTCAAGCACCGGCTCAATATCCGGGATACCGGAACGGTCCCGATCGAATCCTCGCGGATCATGGTGCTCGATACCAAGATCACCAAATCCAAGACAGGGATCCTCGTCGACGATGTGACATCGGTCTCGACCTTCGAGGGAAACCAGGTGGACTACGCATCCGCTTCAGCCACTCAGGAGGATACGTCCATCATCGGGATCATCAAGCGCAAGATAAAGGTAAAGGAAAAAGAGATCAACGAGCTCATCATCTGGATCGATATCCGGCAGCTGCTCAACGATATCAAAGCCCCTGCCTGAAGATCCCTTCTCCTCCTCCTCCGATAATCTTTTTTTTGCGTCCTGCGGGCGACCCGGATTTGCCGTGACGACCCCCCGTTTCCCACCCGGCCGCAAATCCCTGAAATACCGCTTCTTTCCTGTGCTTTGCACGGGAAAATGGAAGTGCGCACTGCACCTGTCAGGAAACCTTCCGCATCCCTCACCTTTTTTATGACACCGTTCCCCAAGTGGTACAAGGATCGCTATGGCAATCGACTGGTACAAGGAATTTGTTGACCTGAACTACACCCCATCGAAAGACGACCTTGTCTGCCTCTACTCGTTCGAACCGGCCGCCGGCATCAGCAGCGAAGAGGCGGTCGGCCGGATCGCGTCCGAGAGTTCCACGGGCACGTGGACGACGCTCTTTACCATGCCGCCGCGGATGAAGAAACTCCAGGCGACCGCGTTTGCAATTGATGGGAATTTTGCGAGGATCGCGTATCCCCTTGCGCTCTGGGAGGAGGGAAACGCAGTCCAGCTCTTAAGCGGGATCGCCGGGAACATCTTCGGGATGAAAGCGCTCCGGAACCTCCGGCTCGTCGATGTGAGCCTCCCGCAGGCATACATAAAAAATTTCAGAGGGCCGCACTTCGGGATGGAAGGGATCCGGAAGATGATGGGGATTGCCGGCCGGCCGCTGACCGGCGCGGTGCCCAAGCCGAAGATCGGGTTCTCGGCAAAGGAGCACGCACAGGTCGGGTACGAGACCTGGATGGGCGGGTTTGATTTTGTCAAGGACGACGAGAACCTCACATCAACCCCGTTCAACCGGTTTGACGAGCGCGTGAAGCAGATGGCAAAGCTCCGCGACAAGGCGGAGCAGGAGACCGGGGAGAAGAAATCCGCGTTCCTCAACATCACCGCGGATATCGACACCATGAAGCAGCGTGCGGATCTCCTCGCGGAGTACGGGTGGAACTACGCGATGATCGATGTCGTCGTTGCAGGAACCGCCGGCGTCATGACCATGCGGGACTACTGTTCCGATCTCGGGCTTGCCATCCACGCGCACCGGGCGATGCATGCCGCGTTTGACCGGAACAAGAAGCACGGGATCTCGATGTACTTCCTCGCAAAGCTGATGCGCCTCATCGGTGTCAGCCAGATCCATACCGGGACCGCGGTCGGCAAACTGACCGGCACGAAGACTGAGTCCATGCTGCTCGCGGATCTCCTGCGGGAGAAGAGGATCGAAGCAACCGGCAACCTCTGCCTTACGCAGGACTGGGGGAAGATCAAAACGGCATTCCCGGTCTCATCCGGCGGACTGCATCCCGGCCTCGTGCCGGACGTGCTGGACATCTACGGCTGCGATCTCGTGCTCCTCGTCTCAGGCGGAATCCACGGCCATCCGAAAGGAACCCGGGCCGGGGCGCATGCGACCATGCAGGCGATCGAGGCATGGCAGGAAGGAATCTCCCTGGACGAGAAGGCAAAGAGGGCAAAAGAACTCAGGGACGCCCTTAAAAAGTGGGGCTACTATAAGCCGAAGTGACCGCTTCCCCGGTCACTTCCTGCACGGTTTATCCCGTCCCAATCGTTTTTCATAACCAATGACCGGGATTTTTTTTGGCCTCGCAAAATATACTTGTATATGCATTAACTTATTCAATCAATCATGGCAGAATGCACCAGGGGCCCGGAATGCAAGGCGTTCGGCGATCTCACCCGGCTCCAGAAACTGCAACCGCGGGATGCTCCGCCGGACAACAGGGGATCGCGCTATCAGGCCTGTATGATGGAACCAAGGGAAACGCGGTGAGACAGATATGAAGACAATCCTCTATTATTTTACGGGAACCGGAAACTCGCTTTCTGCTGCAAAGGATATCGCGGCGGCACTTGGCGATTGCGAGGTTGTTCCAATCGCATCGCTCATGGATACCACGCCGGGGGATATCACCCCGGCAGCAGACCGCGTGGGAATTATCTGCCCGGACTATTTTACCGGCCTGCCGGCAATAGTCGCAGCCTTTGCAAAACGCCTCGATCTGGCGAATGTGAAGTATGTGTTCTCCGTGGTCACGTTTGGCGGCAGCGGCGATATTCCGGTTTTGCGGCAGCTCGATGCCGTCCTCAAAAAACGGTCCGGGCGGGGGCTCGATGCCGGGTTCGGCGTGAGGATGCCGGGGAATTATATCCTGATGTACGAACCGCCGGCCGGACAGAAGCGCGACGAGCTGCTGGACGGTGCAAAGAAGCAGCTCGAAACCATCGCCCGCGAAATCGGGGCGTGCAGAAAACATGACCTGCCGCGCTCGTTCCTGATGCAGGCAGTCCATGCGCTGATGTATCCCCGGTTTATCGCAAACGTCCACGGCGACGACCGGAAATTTTCCGTCACGGATGCATGCACGTCTTGTGGGACCTGTGTAAAGGTCTGCCCGGTAAAAAACATCGGACTTGCGGATAACAAACCGGTCTGGAAGCACCGGTGCGAGCTCTGCTGCGCCTGCATCCATGCCTGCCCGGTGAAGGCGATCCAGGCTGGACGGGGAACGGAAAAACGCCAGCGGTACCGGCACCCGGCAATCAGTATCGCCGAACTGGAGATCAGGCGATGAAAATGGCAATGGCTGGATATGCGTCAGAAAACCTGCCAATGAAGTCTCTTGTGGTCGTCTTCTCGTACCATCACCGGAATACGGAGAAGATCGCACACGCCATCGCTGATGTCCTTGGCGCAGCGGTCAGAACGCCGCAGCAGGTGACTCCGGAAGAGGTTGCAGCGTACGATCTGGTGGGTTTTGGTTCGGGGATCTACAGTGCGACATTCGACCCGTCTCTCCTCGATCTTGCCGACCGGCTGCCACCGGCGGGCGGGAAGAATGTATTCCTCTTCTCGACCTATGGGGCACCGGCCTTTATTGCAGACAGGAAGTTCATCGAGAAGAACCACCGGCAGATCCGGGAAAAACTGAGCGCGAAAGGGTACACGGTTATCGGGGAATTTGGGTGTGCCGGGTGGAACACGAACAGTTTCCTGCAATATTTCGGTGGGCTCAACAAGGGCCGGCCCAATGCCGAAGACATCAGGAACGCGGAGGCATTTGCAGGGAATATCAAAAATCAGGTACTTGCGGAACGGAACAGGTAACTTTTCCAAAAAAAAGCGGCAATAACAGGGTAAGAGACATGAAATCCGTCATCTACTATTTCACCGGCACCGGCAACACCCTTGCGGTTGCACGCGATCTCGCGCAGGAGCTTGGCGACACGAAACTCATCCCGCTCCGGCGGGCGATATCCCCCGGCGGGATCTCGGTTGATGCGGATGTTGTCGGGATCGCATTCCCGGTTTATTTCCTGAACCTGCCGGATATCGTCCGGCAGTTCGTGCAGCAGGTCCGGTTCTCCGGAAGTCCCTACATCTTCGGCATCGCAACCTGCGGGGAGCAGCCGGGCCCGGCACTCTTCCGGTTGAAAGAGCTCCTTGAAGAGAACGGGAAAACGCTCTCGGCCGGGTTCGCCTTTGTCATGCCGGAGAACTATATCGGCCCGGTGAACCTCATGAACGATGAAAGCCGGGCGCAGGAAAAATTCGACGGGGCAAAAAACCGGATACCGGACATTGTCGCTGCAATCCGCGGGCGGAACGTATCGGTGCCGGAAGGTTCGGACACGCAGATCCTCCGGATCGGCGGGCGCATCGCTCATGCCTTTACCACGTCCGTTTACAATACACCCCGCCGGCTCCATGCAACGGACGCCTGTAACCGGTGCGGCACCTGCAGCCGGATTTGCCCGACACGGAATATCTCGGTTACCGGAGACTCCGTGAAATGGGGGAGCGACTGCACCCAGTGCTATGCCTGCATCCACTGGTGCCCGAAAGAGGCGGTCCAGATCGGCGGCAGGACCCGGGGAAGACGCCGCTACCATCACCCGGATGTGACGGTAAAAGACATGCTGGAGCAGCGGGGGGAATGACGATGAATACTGACGGCAAAGGACCCGTGCAGGCAGACAGCATCGCCGCTGCTGCCGGGGTTTTTTCAGAAAAACCGGGGCTTCCGGGCAGCACCCGTCAGTACCGGGATCTCTTTGACAATGCGATCGCCGCAACATTACTGGCCGGGATCCGGCTCATTGCCGGAAGCCCGTCCCTTGCCCTCAGGGGCGCTGCCATCCTCCGGAACCAGCGGAAGGCAGCAGGGATCCGAAAGCAGTACGAGAAGGAGGGCATCATGATCCCTGCGGTGATGATGATCTCGCTCACCTCGCGCTGCAACCTTTCCTGCAAAGGCTGTTACCAGCGGGCGCAGCACCGGGCGACTGCACCGGAGATGGATGCGGGGCAGCTTGGATCTATCATATCGCAGGCAGAAGAACTCGGCGTCTCCGTGATCGTCTTTGCCGGGGGCGAACCGCTGATGCGGAAGGACGAGATCCTCGCCCTTGCAAAATCCCACCCGGCCCTCCTCTTTGCGGTCTTCACGAACGGGCTTCTGATCGACGAGGATCTTGCCGGAAGGATCGCCAATACCCGGAATATTGTCCCGATGCTCAGCTTCGAGGGATTCCGGCAGGAGACCGACCTGCGCCGGGGCGGGGGTGTCTTTGACCGGCTGCTTGCCACCTGTTCGCTGCTCAAGGAGAAGGGAATATTCTTCGGCTGCTCGGTGACCGTCACCCGGATCAATTGTTCCCGGGTGCTCGATGCGGCATTCACAGAATCCATGCTTGCGGCGGGTTCCCGTGCGTTTGCCTTTGTGGAATACGTGCCGGTCGAGCCGGGCACGGAAGATCTCGTGGTAACACCGGAGCAGCGGTCTGCGCTCAACAGATGTCTTGCAGGATTCTCGGATACCTACCCGGCGATCTTCATCGGGTTTCCCGGCAATGAAGCGATCTATGGCGGGTGTCTTGCATCGGGCCGCGGTTTCATCCACGTCAGCCCGTCCGGCGACCTCGAACCATGCCCTGCAGCCCCGTTCTCCGACGCCAATCTCACGCAGATGCCGCTGAAAGAGGCGTTACGGTCCGGCCTTCTGGAGAAGATCCGGATGGAACATGGCCGGCTCACGGAAACGGACGGGGGCTGCGCTCTCTGGACGAACCGGAACTGGGTTTTGGGGCTGCTTGGCAAAACCGTGAAACCGTAATACGTACCCTGCCTTGCGGATAATCCGGGACTCCGGTACGCTGGCGGATGACGGGGATGCGAAAATTCCCGGCAGATCCGGGATTTTTTTCATTCAGTATTTTTTTATAGGAGTTGCCACCATACTGCCCGCGTAAGCATCGGACCGGTGCTTGTGTGAACGGTGGTGAAGATCCATGAACATGGTCTGGGACAGGCATGTATCGAACGGGATTCGGGAACTGGGATATGACATCGACACAAAGACGCTCGCGGTAGTTTTTCCTGGTGGAAAGACTGTGCTGCATGGCCCGGTGCCGTACGATCTCTATGCATCGCTCTTCCATTCGTATAATCCTGAACGGGTGTACCGGCAGGTAATCGAGGGGAAATTCCCGGTACTTCCAAAATTTTAGAAAGGCCGGAAAAAAGGCAGGCAGAATTTTATTCCCATTGCGTCGTTACATCCGGTTATGCCGGTACGGATGAACCGGATATTCCGTAGTTCCGTTCAGGCATTTGCATCCCGGCACTTTTTGCATACAGTGTCATACAACATCCACCCCCATAAGGATCTTAAATCCGGTAAAAAAAATCCCGGGAAATTTCTGCTCCCACCGGAACAAAATTTCTTCCTTGTCCGGAACATCACATTCTGTCTGCAACCAGAATATCAATCCGGATTTTCAATCCGGATTTCCATACAGGGGTGTTGCCCGGGTGCTCTTAAGCAGGGGCGGGCATTATCGTCGGTCAGCCACATCTAAATCTCCAAATTACGGGTATTTTTACCGAAATACGGGATAATATCAGGTATTTTGAATTCCGGTAAAAGATGGCAACAGCGTGGTTCCGGGGCACTTTTTTCATACAACCAGACACTTGTCCAGGAAACCGGAACAAAGCCTTAAAACGCTGCTATATTGGCAGGTTTTATTCCTCGTAAAACAACCTGTCTGGCAAAACAACCGATTAAATCATTAATTTTTATCGGCGTCATCACTATTTCCACTGGAACCCGGCATTTTATAATCTCAAAAAAATATATCAAAAATCCGGGCCTGAATCGGGCTTATTCTGGCAATCCGGGCAAAACTGGGATCCTTGGATCCCGCATGGCCCCGGGAAGGGATCCCGTCCTCGTACAGACTGCCGGGGATTGAACCGATCAGGTAGTCCGGAATTTCCGGTTCAATTTCTATTATTATACGATTCGACAGGTACGGTCACTTTCCCGCCCCGATCCCGTACCTTATAAGATCCGGGCCGGAACCTGATCTC
>CAZNLI010000017.1:0-32477 GCA_964574125.1 uncultured Methanoregula sp. | reverse complement strand
CACCCTCGTTGTAGAGCCGGGACGCGGCAGCAAGGAGCGCAACCGCGGTCTTCCCGAGCCCGGTCGGGAGGATGACCATCGTATTGCTATCCAGCGCCTTCATCGCAATCGAGAGCTGGTACTCCCGGGACTCGATACTCTCCGGTTTTACCAGCGGGTGGGTGATATAGGTCATTGACTGGTGAGAGAATTGATCGCTGAGGGTAATAAGGGGAATTGTACAGGAGGAGGCATTCAAGGACGTACCATTCTTTTTCACCGTGACTGGTATTGAGCCGGGCAACGGGATGTTCCCTATAGCGGTCCGAATCAACAATCCCCGGGAAAAAAGAATTTCCCCGCTATTCTTTCCGGGCCACCCAGAACGAGACCATCCCGTACGTCCCCGACCCGTCGTCCGGGAGCAGATCATCCTTCACGGATTCTACGGCGAAACCCGCATGACCGAGGATGGAAGAGAGCGAGTCCCGATCATAGTAATGCGTCCAGAAACGGTATACCCGCGGCGGCTCATGGTCCGAACAGATTACATGCTGCTGGAGGATGACCTGCTCCCCTTCATAATGGAAGGTCTCTGAAAGCGCAAGGTAGGGGCGGTCTTTCCAGAACCCGGTTCCGGCTGTCTCCCATGACCTGCCGGGGACCTTCATTGCCGCAGGTGCTTTCAGGTTGAGGGTGTCGAACAGGAACAATCCGCCAGGTTTCAGTGCCCGGTATACGTTCTCCAGCAGGAGAGCCCGGTCGGAAGGGACAAGAACATCGAAATCGCAGTAGATCATCATCGCCATGTCGAAGAGGTTCCTAAAGGAAAGGCGGAGGTAATTTTTCCGGAGATACGTGATCGCCAGATTGTTCCTGCGGGTGCTTTGTTCTGCGTATTCGATCGAACGCCGGGAAAAATCGACCTTGGTAACCGCATGCCCGCGTGCGGCCAGCTGTTCGCAGTACAATCCGGGTCCGCACCCGAGGTCAAGAATGGTCTTCTTTTTAGACCGGCCATGGCATCGATCCACCGGACGGTTGTTTCGATCGTACTCCTTTTCCGGCTTACCGAATCGGAATCCGGGTTGGTATGCATCTCCAGCAGGTACCGGGATATATGGTCGTCGCACCACATCTCCGCCGTGCCTTTCTCATATAGGGTAGGTTTTTTGTGATAGCTGGAATACTGGATATCTGCATGGATATCTCCACGGTGATGAATCGTGTCGGAAGACGTCCCCGTATGCACTCTCCGGGGATTTTCCCGGAGCCGGGGACTATACGATACGGTCGCGGGTCCCGGGAACCGGAGAGATCTGTTCAGATATATGAATATCCGAAGAATTACGAGGTCAAATTGAACAGTATTCTGCCAACAATCGTAAAAAATTCCTTCCGGTCTGCCGGAGCAATCCTGAAAAAATCAATACAATAACACCGTCCGGCCAAATACCAGGATTCCGGGCGCCTGCGGCAGATGGCATTCCGGAAAATACTAATCTATCGGGGATTAGTTATTAAATGTGAGAATATGTTGCGGAGCGGGACGGTGAGACCTCAGTACCACCGGAATCTCCAGGATATCGCCATCGGTGATTTTTCGAAGGAACTGGAGCTGGCTTCGATGATCCCGAGCAGGAAAAACCTTGGCGTAGATATTCCCGACAGGCTGAAGTGCCTCGGCGATCATGGCATTGAGAACCTCAGTGACCTGCTTGCCGAACTCAAAACCCCAAAGAAACTGAAGGCATTTGCCCGGACAACCGGCCTGCCGGAAGATTACCTTGTCAATTTCAGGAGGGAACTTGGAAGCATCCGGCCCAAGCCGGTCAAGCTCGGTGCATTCCCGTCACTGGATGCGGCGGACATTATGAAACTGAAAGAGGAGGGAATTACCGATACCCGGCAGATGTTCGATAACGCTGCAACAGGGGACCAGCGCCGGGCACTTGGCAGCAGGACCGGGATTCCGGAGGAAAGGCTCCTGGAAATAGCAAAACTCTCCGATGTATCCCGGATCAAATGGGTCGGGGCAAACTTCGCACGGGTCCTGGTCGATTCGGGATACGACACGGCAGAAAACGTTGCAAAGGCCGATCACCGGCAATTATATGAAGCTGTCATTGCAGTCAACGAAAAAAAGCATTATTACAAGGGAAAGATCGGCAAAAACGACATGAAACTCTGCGTGCTTGCAGCGGGGAATGTGCCGCCCGGCATTGTTCTTTCCTGACAGGGCCCTGCACAGCAGTGTCATCCGGTACGGAAGACCGGAAATGAATGGGGCGTCTCAGTTCTCCGGATATGCCCGGTGTTTCCGGACGATCCCGGCAAGCCGGAACCAGTCGGCACTGCCGAACTGGATGTATTCCGGATCCGGCGTTTTGAGATGCGCGAGCTCGTCACGGCATTCCCTGCCCCGGGGACTGTCGCCGATACAGACCGCGAGAGAGGCAACACGGTACTGCAGGGTTTTGATACTGTCCCGGTACCGTGAGGGCAAAACAAGGTTTCCGGTATCCGGCTGCAGGTCGTGGACAAAATGGCCGTACCAGCACTGGACCGTGACACAGAGGCGGACCGGAATCAGTTACGGATCAGCGGGACAAGGGGCGGGTCAATGGATCCGTCATGGATCTCGGGATCGAGATTCCAGAGCGCATCTTCATGGTCGATGGAGAAAAACGGATGGGGGAGAAACGGTTTTGCAGCAGTGAACGTTTGCATGGAAAAATAAAAGAACTTATTTCAGTTCCGCAAACTTCACGTTGCCCTCGACCAGCGCACAGAGCGTCTCCGGCAGCCGGTCAATGGCGATCCGCACCTGTTTCATGCTGTCGCGGTCCCGGAGCGTGACCGTGTGGTTCTCTTTCGAATCGTAATCCACAGTAATCGCAAACGGCGTCCCGATCTCGTCCTGCCGGCGGTACCGGCGCCCGATCGCGCCGGAGTCGTCGTATTCCGCGAGGATGCCGCGCCCGTGCAGGGTATGGGTGATCTCTTCGGCAAGGGTGTCGAGACCATCGCGTGCCATGAGCGGGAAGACCGCGACCTGCACCGGGGCAACGGCCGGGGAGAGCCGGAGCACGGTCCGGGTCTCGCCGTCCGCGGTGTCCTCGTCGTACGCCTGTTCGAGGACGGCGTAGCACATCCGGTCGATGCCGTACGACGGTTCGATCACATGCGGCACGATGTCTTCGCCCCGGACATCCACGACCTCGTCGCGGACCTGGAAGAGATTGGCCGGGATATGGATCGTCTCGCCCTCAACGGTCACATCGGCGCCTTCCGCGGTCGGCTCTGCATGTTCGAGCGCCGCAAAGATCGCCTTCGCCTTCTGCCGGTACTGTTTCCCGAGCACGCCCATATTGGGAACGACCCTCCGGCGCTGCACCTTCTTTGGCTCCGCGTACTGGATGAAGACTGTCATTGCAGTCCCGCTCTGCTTTGCGTGGGCATTCAGGTCGTAATCCGTCCGGTCGGCGATCCCGACCGTCTCGACCCAGCCGAACCGGTCCGAGTGGACCTCAGCATCCCAGCAGTCCGATGCGTAATGGGCACGCTCGTCGCAGAGATGCTGCCGGAACCGGAGCCGGTCCGGTTTCACGCCAATCTTTAAGAGCATCTGGTGCGTGAGCGCGAGGTAGTACGCAACGTATTCGTTCGCTATCATACCCTTATCGACAGCTTCCCGCATCGTCGCCGTGACCGCGGATCCCTCCCGCTCCTGCGCCTCCGCGGTAAAGAGCGGCATGGAGTACGAAGCATACCGGGAGAACTTCGGGTGGTTCTTCTCGTCCGGGTGGACGAAGATCTCCGCTTCCGCCTGCGTGAACTCCCGGAGCCGGATCATCCCCTGCCGGGGGGAGATCTCGTTCCGGTACGATTTTCCGATCTGGACGGCGCCGAACGGGAGCTTGTCCCGGTAAAACCGGAGGAGCCGGGTGAAATCGACAAACATCCCCTGCGCCGTCTCCGGGCGGAGATAGCCGGTCCGCTGGGAGCCGGGCCCGATCGTTGTCTTAAACATCAGGTTGAAGTCAAAGACCGCGACGTTGCCGAGGACTTCTCCGCAGTTCATGCACTTGCAGGTCGCAATCGCCGCTGCGAGCTCCTCGTTCTTCATCACAGAAGCACCTTTCACGCCGCCGGCATCTGCGACATGATCGGCCCGGAGGTACTCGTTGCAGTGCGGGCACTGGCACATCTTGTCCGAGAATCCCTTGACATGCCCGGAGGCGATGAAGATCGCTTCCTGCCCGATCGTCGGGCACTCGATCTCGTAGTACCCTTCCTGGATGACGTAAAAATCCCGCCAGATATTCTCCACCCGGCGCTTCATCATGGCGCCGAGCGGCCCGTAATCGATGAAGCCGGCTACCGCGCCATAACACTCTGACGTGGGCCAGATGAAGCCGCGGCGCTTTGCAAGCTCCATGACCTTTTCGAAGATATCACTCATGGTAGTTCCTGAACATGCAGCGTTTCAGCCTAAGAGTACGATTACTATCACAAAAAGGATACCGACAGAATCCCTCCGGGATCCGCCTTCTCACTGAAAGAAAACCAGGCAGCAGCCCAACCAGAAGCTCCGACAGGGTTGTTTTGGAATTTTCCGGTACTTTCCGAATGCCGGAGAGACGCCAGTACGGGCAGAAAGGACCATTCAGCACATTCGTGAGCCGAAAACCTTTGCATGGCAAATCAAACGCTAATTTAAAGTGTTTTTGGTCAAAGGGCCGATTACGACAGAATTAAATAGTCCGCCCTATATTGTATATCCTAATCCCACAGCGGGGTTACGCAATGGCAGAGGACAAACGCAAGGTTCAGCTGCTGAAACTTTTCAGCACAATGTCGGGCAAGACCAAGATTGTCGAGCCCATGAAAAATATCCACGGTACACTCCGGGACAGCGATGCGATCGAGCGCGAAGTCGCACTGGTCATGCGTGAGATCACCGAACAGGGGATCTTCAGGACATCGTTAAAACCCATCCAGCTGGCAAAACTGGTCACCATGTTCTATGCCGGCAAGAACGATACCGAGATAGCCCGCGAGCTCGGGGACGAGAAACTGAGTAAGACAGTTGCCCGTGCCCGCGTCCGGTTAAAGTTGTTCCGCGAACTCGATTTCAAAATGCCGTTCGACCGTGAACGCATGGAAGACCTCATCAGCTCCGGCAAGACCATGAAGGAGGTCGCCGATGAACTGGAGATCTCGCCGTCCACGCTCCGGGAGTACCGGCACATCATCGAGGAGCAGGAAGACCCGACCATCGATCCGTACACGAACCGGATCCGGGACGTTATGGAAGACCGGGATCTCTCGGAACAAATGACCCGCAGCGCAACGACGGACGGGTTCGGCGAATCGATTGATATCACGGAAGCCGAACTGATTGACGTAACATAACCTGTCCGGATCTCGCTCAATCCCCCCGATCTTTTTTTAGCCGCGACTCACTCGTTCCGGTATGAAATCATTGCCCTGACCCCGTCCCGGTTCATGAACCGGTTGTAAGAAAGGTCCGGGCTTTGCGGATAGTTGCAGGGCACCGGCATGTGTCGGACATGCCCGATCATCCACCGTGATGCCGGCACCCGGATACAAGGGACTGCCGGTTCCCGGCCGGGAACCGGAAGATGTGTGGAAATCCCGGAATGTTCATACATCCCCGCTCCCATCTGCTACTATGAAACTTACCTGGCTTGGCCATTCCTGCGTGCTTCTTTCCGGAAGCAAAAACGTCCTCATCGATCCCTTTATCGAAGGAGGGAGCGTCGTAAAGACCCGTCCGGACATCGTCGCGGTCACCCACGGGCATGCCGACCACCTGGGAGAAGCCGTCGCGCTCAAGCGGCCGACCGTTGCGATCACTGAAGTCGCCCGGTACCTGAAGAGCCGGGGGGTTCCCGCTGAAAGCATGAATATTAGCGGGACCATCACGGTAAGCGGCGTCTCCTTCACGATGACTCCCGCGCTGCACTCCGGCGGGATCGAGGAGGCAGGCATCGGTTCCGGGGGAGGGGCTGCGGCGGGGTTTGTCATCCGGATGGATGGCGTCGCGGTGTACCATGCCGGGGATACCGGCCTTTTTACCGACATGCGCCTGATCGGGGAACTGTACCGCCCGGACGTTGCACTCATTCCCATCGGGGGACGTTTCACGATGGGCCCGGATGAGGCGATGATGGCTGCACAGTTCATCGGCGCAAAGACCGTGATCCCGATCCACTACAATACCTGGGACCGGATCGCGCAGGACCCGCTCCCCTTCAAAAAGGCTGTCGAGAGGACGACGGATCTCAGAGTAACCATCCTGGAACCGGGCGGAACTGTTGACCTGGATCAGCCCGGAAAAATATCAACATCTTAAAGAAGGGTTAAAAACAAAACGACCCGGCATGAACGGAGCGATACGCCATGGCATTTGACCTGGATCCAACCATCGTCGTCAACCTTATCCTGTGCATCATCATTGTTATCTTAGGGATCCTCTGCTGGAAAAAAGCCGGGGAACCCCTTCCCCTCTATATCGGAGTCGCCTTCGGGCTCTTTGGCATTTCGCACGCGGCAACTCTCGCTGGCCTCAAGACTGCGCTCGAGATACCGATGATTGTGGTACGGGCGATTGCCTACCTGGTTGTCGTGTTTGCGCTCTTCCAGCACCTTCATTCGAGCATGATGGCCAAAGAGACCCGGCAGGCATGGGTCGATTATTACAAGGATGATGGGAACAAAAAGGAAGGCCCATAATCCAGTATCGGTTTTTTTTCAGTTGTCATCAAAATTTTAAAAAAGAACATTGCATCCTGGAAAACGCCGGGATGGTTTTTAACCCAGTCATTTTACTGACGGGCAGATGCTCACGGTTACAATGCCCGCATAACACTCACTGGAGTTTCTTGACTGCCTCTTCCCGGGTTTTAAAGATTGAGAATATCTGGGTGAATCCTGCCATATCGAAGACCTTGAAAACCGGGGGTTTGAGGCAGGCAAGGCCGGTCTTTGCGCCTGCCTTGGTAAGGGCCCGGATCGTGACGAGGAGGACCCGGAGGCCGGCACTCGCAATGTAATCCGTTTCTGAAAAATCAAAGATAACCACAGGCGTCTTCCAGAGTGCAATCGCCTTGAGATCCTGTTCGAGAGAGGGGGCGTTCTCGGCATCCATCCGTTTTGGCATCATCACAAAAGCGTTCTCGTCATCCCCGGTTATTTCAAGCGTCATGGCAATCCCTGTAATCTGGTACCTCTAATTTTACCGGTAATGCAAATTAACCTGTAGGATCTGTTGCTGAACCGGATACGGGTCCAAAATACGTAAGAAACGAGAAGAGTGCCCCGAGAGGTCTCACTCAGGATGCATCGCGGCCCCGGCTCTCCGGCGACTTTCTTTTCCATCCACAGGACTGTTGCTGCCGTTTTTATCCTGCGGATTACCCGGAGATCGGCAGAGTGTCACCCGGACAGTTACCGACGGCCCCATGAACCGGTATCTTTTCCGACTTCTGGCCCTGTACCGTTTAAGCCAGCGGTCTTACCATATCATGGCGATAGTGCCTGATGGCCTCCATCCAGCCCACCGGAAACGATCTCTCCATCGCTCACAGGTCCGCGGCCGGGCAGACCTGAAAACTTATCGCATCCGGCGCTGCATTCTCAGCACTGGCCTCCCTGAGGCAAACCCCATCATAGTCTCGATTCTATTAATATGTGCGGCCAGTTTTCATTTTTTGTAATGACCGGTGGCTGGGATCATTGTTTCCGGGTTTTATGAGTGCGGCCGTGCGAAGAAACGCACCTTTCCCGTCATGGATTCCGCCTGCCATTCTTTTTCCCGCAACAGGGGCAGGCAGGATCCCGTTCGATTGCAATCTCTTCTGCACGGGATTCCCGCCCGTCCCAGACGAGGAGCCGGTTCGTGAGGAGCCTCCCGTCTTGAATGAGGTACTTGATCGCTTCTGTAGCCTGCACCATACCGATGAACCCGGCGGTTGCGCCAATCACCGGGAACTCGTCCTCCGGGGGAGCGTTTGGGAAGATACAGGCAAGACAGGGGGTCTGCCCGGGGATAACCGTGGTCGCCTGCCCGTACATCCCGCGGATTGCCCCATGGAAGAGCGGGATCCTGTTCCGGATCGCTGTTTTGTTCAGCAGGTACCGGGCGGGAAAATTGTCCAGGGCATCTACAATGCCGTCAGCCCGGCCCACAAGCCGCACAACGTTCTTCTCTTCGATGGTTGCATCGACAGCGTTGACGGTGATATCCGGGTTGATCCCGCGGAGTTTTTCTCCGGCTGATGCAGTCTTCTTCCTCCCGGTGTCACGATCATAGTGCAGGATCTGCCGGTTCAGGTTGGTCTGCTCGACCAGATCGTTATCAACGATGGTGATCGTCCCGACGCCGGCGGCGGCAAGATACAACGCAACCGGGCACCCGAGTCCTCCGGCACCGGCAATGAATAGTTCTGCCGATTTCAGTCTCTCCTGGCCTTCTTCCCCGAAGAGGAGGATCTGCCGTTTGTACCGTTCGAGTTCGCGCGCGGATAACATCTGTCACCCCGGATACGGATGTCGCTGACACCACCGTATGTCCTGCAATGCGGGATCTACCGGTACTTAACCATTCAACCGGAGATTATTTATTGCGATGGTAGCACCGTTTTCCTGTCGGATACAATCCCGCGCGGATTTGGGATCTGTTTGTTACCGGTCGGGGGTCCGGTCTGCTCCCGTTCAGGATAACACAGTTATGCTTTCAGGTTGATTTACGTTGGAAAGAGAGATGCCGATGCCACAGTTGTGACACCGCTCAAGGTTGTGATACGATGGAAGCGCCCTGTCAGAAGATTGTCTGGGATGTGCTGCCGGCAATCCGTGCGGCAATTGCAGTCGAGCTCGTTAAGTGCGGGGTATCCCAGGCAAAAGCAGCAAAGATGCTGGAGATTGCTCCTTCTGCTGTCTCCCAGTACCTGTCCGGCAAGCGCGGGTACCGGATCGAGTTCGATGACGAGGTAAAGAGATCCATCGAGATGCTTGCACAGGATCTCCGGGACGACAGAGTGGACAATCTCGTCGGCCGGATCTGCGATATCTGCAGGCAGTTGCGAAGCGATACGGACCGGTGCGGGAGCAGCCCGGGCCAATGCGGTCCCTGAATTTCATGCGGTGCCGCAGAACAGGTTTCAGGACGGGTACCAGGTCCCCGGTTTTATGAGAGAGATCGATAAGGAAGCGCTGGTAAAAAAGAAGATCGCAGAGCGGGGTTCGATGCTGGTTGCATTCTCCGGCGGTGTCGATTCCGGGCTCCTTGCACATCTCGCGCATGAAGTACTCGGGGACCGGAGCCGGTGTGTCCTTCTCGACAGCCCGGTTGTGCCACGGAAAGCAGTCTTCGAGGCGCAGGAGATCGCAGATGCACTCGGGCTTTCCCTCGAAATCCTGCCAGCCCCGCACATGGCGTCGGCAGAGTTCCGGAAAAACCCGAAAGACCGGTGCTACTACTGCAAAAAGATCTCCGCCCGGATCCTGAAGAAGCGGGCAGAAGACCTTGGTCTCGCATGGGTTGCCGATGGCGCCAATGTTTCGGATACCGGTGAACACCGGCCGGGGATCCGGGCCGGCGACGAGGAGGGCGTCCTTCACCCGTTCATCGAAGCAGGGATCACCAAGGAGGATATCAGGACGATCGCAAAGAGGCACCGGCTCCCGTTCTGGGACAAACCTTCGGCAGCCTGCCTCTCCTCACGGATCCCCTATGGCGAAGAGATCACGGAAGAGAAACTCGCGATGACGGAAGCCGCTGAAGGATACCTCAGTACGCTCGGCGTCCGGCAGGCAAGAGTCAGGCACCATGGCGCGACAGCGCGGATCGAGGCCGACGGGGATGGAATGACAATGGTTTTTGCCCGCAAGGATGAAGTTGTATCTGCACTACGGGCAATCGGGTTTACCTACGTTACACTCGATCTTGCCGGGTACCGGAGCGGGAGCATGGACGAAACAATCCAAAAGGATCACAATGGGGCCTGAAATGAGGGCGGCTGAAAATTCCGTCCCTGAAAAGGCTCCGGGCGCAGAACCAGAAGCCGGTATGTTCCGCGATGTTCCCGCCATCCAGGTGACCGGGGATGTGGCAGAGAAGACAACCCACGAAGTCGTCGAGGAGATCCCCTTTGCGCTCTTCATCAACGGCCGGCATGCAATGACGGCGATGATGAGCCCGGAGAATCTGGAGGATTTCGTGATCGGCTACCTGTTCACCGAGCAGATCATCAGGAACGTGGATGAGATCGAATCCATCAGGATCGAGAAGAACCGCATCAGCGTGCTGACGACAAACCTGTTCAAGGTGGTCGGACCCAAAAAGACGATCCTCTCGGGATGCGGAGGGAGCACCTCCTACATCGATACCGAAAAACTCCCGAAAATCCAGTCGGACCTCAAAATTTCCTCCCGGATGATCTGGGACAGGATGAAGAGCGGGCTTGAATCTGACCTGCACAAAAAGACCGGCGGCATCCATGTTGTCGTGCTCGCGGACAGGAACGGGATTGTTGCCCATGCCGAGGATATCGGGCGGCACAATGCCATGGACCGGGTCATCGGCTGGGGGCTGCGCAACGGTATCGACTTTTCCGGTACTTTTACAATCTGTTCGGGGAGGATCTCCTCCGAGATGGCACGTAAATGCCTGATGGCAAATATCCCGGTTGTCATCTCCCGAAGCGCAACAACGACACTGGCTATCGATATCGCACAGAAAACCGGGCTTACCATCGTTGCATTCGCCCGGGGCCAGAAGATGATGATTTATACAAACCCCGAACGCATCGAAGGTTCCATTATCCCCTGATTTTTTTCAGCCCAGAATTTTGTGGATCAGCCGGCAGGTCTGGCAGACCGTGCCGGAACAGGGTTCGCCGCATTCAGCGCACCGGGTGATCATTCTCTCGACAGGAACTCCCGCAAGATCCTCTTTGAGCCGGACATTTCCCGCGATGAGCCGCTGCATTGTTCCCGGGTACAGGGCTTCGAGCCCGCTCAGGTGCGAGCGGACTTCTGCTCGCAGGGCATACCGGGTGTACGGGCATTCCGGAAGATCGGGAAAGAGCCCCCGCACGGCAAGATACACCGCGATCTCCTTTTCCGAGATCTCCATCAGGGGCTTGATCCGGGGGATGAAACAGTCCCCGGACGGCGAACTGCTGGTCCGCAGGAGCCTTGATATGTCGCCCCGGAGTACGTTCATCAGGACCGACTGCGCTTCGTCGTCAAGGTTGTGCCCTGTCGCGATCCGGGTTGCCCCTGCGTCCCGGGCAGCAGAAGCTATCGCTTTTCTCCGCAGGATCCCGCAGATGCTGCATGCCCGGTCTTCCCGCCCGGCAAGGATCGTATCGAGATCTTTTCCAAACATATCGTGAAACGAGACGATCCGGTGCTCGATCCTGAGATCCCGGACAAGGCGTTCTGCGGCCTGAATCGTCTCGTTGCGGTACCCGGCAATCCCTTCATCGATCGTGATCGCAACAAGGCTTACGTCCCGCCATGCCGGCAGGATCTCCTTTAAGAGCAGCAGAAGGGCGGTGCTGTCTTTTCCCCCGGAGAACGCCGCAGCAATCCGGTCGCCGTCCGAGATGAGCCCATGGGTGACAACGGTCTGGTGTACACGCCCGGTAAGTCCGGCAAGGAAGTGATCGGCGCAGAGGTGCCGGTCGGGATCCCTCAGCCGGATGACAGCAGGGCTTGCGCATGCAGAACACCGTGGCCTGCCATCCGTCACCTTCCCGCCTGCGGTCATTCCAGGTTTCAGCCCCCGTGGGCGATACGGATGATGCGGATAGTGTCGTTATTAGTAACGAGGGTATCCTCCGGTGCAACCCTGCCGTTGACGGAGACCAGCACCTCCAGCGGGTTGATTCCAAGGCCGGTCAGGAGCTCATCGATCGTGCAGGGTTCTTTAAGGATCTTCCGGACACTCGAATCAGGCAGCTGAACATTCATGACAGTCCCTTTTTCATCTCTCCCAATGGTCTTAGTCCTTTCAAAGCATCGCTTTTTTGTTGTCAGGCAGGAAAAGAATAGGATACGATATGGCAGACGCAGGGGAGGAAAAGGATCTCGCAACAGAGATCCTCCGGCTGAAAAAAGAGAAGCATGCGATCATCCTGGCCCACAACTACCAGCGGGGAGAAGTGCAGGATGTCGCCGATCTTGTAGGGGATTCGCTCGAACTTGCCCGCGCCGCCGCTTCCATGGCCGGCGATGCAATCATCTTCTGCGGGGTGGACTTCATGGCAGAGACTGCCGCAATCCTCTCCCCGGAAAAGACCGTCGTCCTTCCCGCCCCCGATGCCTGCTGCCCCATGGCCGACATGATAACTGCCGACGAACTCCGTCTCGTAAAATCCCGGAACCCGGGTGCGGCAGTCGTCTGTTACGTCAATTCCACGGCGGAAGTAAAGGCGGAGAGCGACATCTGCTGCACCTCGTCCAACGTGGTCGACGTTGTAAAGTCCCTGAAAGAAGAGAAGGTTATCATCGTGCCGGACAGGAACCTTGCCCGGTATGCCGCCCGGTTCACGGACAAGGAGATCCTCCCGTGGGACGGGTTCTGCCTCGTGCATGACCGGGTGACGGTTGAGCAGGTCCGGGCCGCACGGTCGCTCCACCCGGGGGCACGGCTCCTCGTGCACCCGGAATGCCGCCCGGAAGTGATCGATGCCGCCGACCATGTCGCAAGCACTTCGGGCATGATCCGGTATGTCCGTGAATCGGGGGAGAAGGAATTCATCATCGGCACCGAGACCGGAATCCTGCACCGGCTGAAGAAGGATAATTTCGGAAAAACCTGTTACCCGCTCTCCAAATCGATGATCTGCACCAACATGAAGAAGACAACGCTTCCCATGGTGCGCGATGCGCTTGAGAGTCTCCGTCCGCAGGTTGTGGTACCGGAAGAGACTGCCGCAAAAGCCCGGATGGCAATAATGCGGATGCTTGCTCTTTGATCAGATCCTGTCCCGTCCGAAAATCCGGAATAGTCAAAGGACAATCCATGCAGGACTGATATCCCGGATAATTTTGCCAGAGCTGCCGGCATCCGGTAACCCGAAATCCCCTGCAACAGGGACGGGGAACATACAGATTCCGGAACAGTTTTGTTATCGTTCCCTGCGCCTGAAGTTCTGGCTACAGAGTTACATTTAAATATATAGTATTATAATTCCGAACAGGGAGATAGTGTTTCTCCGGGGTCTGTTATGACAACGCCAAAAGGATTTGTTGACGAGTTCATGGAATTCCTGATGAAATACCAGGTCATCGGTCTTGCGGTTGCAGTCATCATCGGTACTGCCGCAACGAAGATGGTGACGGCGATGGTTGCGGATATCATCATGCCGATCATAGCCGTGCTTATCCCCGGGGGGGACTGGCGGACAGCGGTTCTCCAGGTGGGACCGATGAAATTCCTGGTAGGGGATTTTGTCGGCGCACTGATCGATTTCGTCATTGTTGCGCTTGTCGTATTCCTGATAGTCAAGTTCATCATGAAAGGAGATACCTCAAAAAAGGTCTGAAATCCCGGTTTTTTATGTCAGCCCGGTATCGCCGGGTAATTTTTTTTATTTCTGGCGCAGCATCTTGATGAGATCGCTCTTCATCAGCTGGATCTTCTCATCGTGGGGGGTGATGGCGAGGACGCGGTTGATCGCTGCAAGAGCTTCCCGGTACCTGCCCAGCATCTGGAGCGCGGCTGCCTTGTTGAGCCAGGAGGGGGGATCGTTCTTCTCGATTGCGAGAGCGCGATCAAACGCAACCAGCGCATCGGTATGCCGCTGCAGCTCCCCGAGCACAGTTCCAAGGTAGAACCAGCCCCGGGCAAATGACGGTTCGAGCGCAAGACCTTTTTCGTACGATTCCACCGCCTCTTCGAACATCGCCATCTTCCGAAGCGCCGTGCCGCGGTTGATCCACCCGGCGGCGTTGCCGGGATCGATTGAGAGCGCTTTGTCGTACGCTTCAACCGCCTCCCCATGCATGCCCATGCGGCTCAGGGCAGACCCCTTGTTACTCCATGCAGCGGCATCATCGGGATGGAGCGCCAGCACACGGTCGTATGCCCCGACAGCATCGTCATAGGATCCTAACCGGGTCAGCGCATTGCCCTTGTTGAAGAGCGCGTCCGCATCGTCCGGTTCGAGCGCGAGCGCCTTGTCAAACGCCTCGATTGCCTCGGCATGCTGCCCGAGACGGCTCAGGGCAGACCCCTTGTTGTTCCATACGGCTGCATCGTCAGGATTCAGGGAGAGCGAACGATCGAGGGCAACGAGAGCTTCTTTGAATTTCCCGAGACGGTTCAGTGCATTGCCCTTGTTGTACCAGAGTTCCGGATCATCTGGGCGGATAGCGATTGCCCTGTCGTACGCTGCAATCGCCTCGTCAAACCTCCCCAGTTTATGCAGGGCGAGCCCTTTGTTCCTCCAGCCGATGGGGTGGTTCGGATTGCGTACAAGGGCTTCGTCATACGCAACCAGGGCTTCCTCGTGCCTTCCCAGCCGGTGGAGCGCGTTCCCCTTGTTGTTCCAGCTGACCGCGTGATCCGGGTCAAGGGCAAGCGCCTGGTTGTAGGCCTCGACTGATTCTGAAAACTTTCCCAGCCGCTGGAGGGCAAGACCCTTGTTTTTCCAGGCTGCCGTATGCAATGGATTCTGCGTAAGCGCCTTGTCGTACGCGGCCACCGCTTCCTCATGCTTCCCAAGGCGATCCAGCACGGATCCCCGGTTGTTCCAGGCATCGGCGTCATCCGGCCGGATGGCAAGAACATGCTCGAGGGAGACAGCGGCATCGCTGAGCCGGCTTAAGGCAATCTGGGCAAGCGCCTTGTTCTGCCATGCATCCCGGTCGTCCGGCTTCAGCAGCAGGGCACTCTCATATGCTGTCACCGCCTCTTCGTTCCGTCCCAGATCCGTGAGCGCGTTGCCTTTGTTGAACCAGACATCGGCATTCTTCTCGTCGTGCGCGAGCGCTTTGTCAAATGAGGTGAGGGCATCTTCATGCCGCCCGGACATGCCCAGTGCGGTGCCCCGGCTGTTCCATGCCCCGGCATCAGCGGGATTGAGTGCCAAGACCTGGTCGAGCGCAACGATTGCCTCATCCGGCCTGCCCAGCCGGATCAGGGCTATCGCTTTGTTATGCAGCGCCGCCGTGTCATCCTCCCGCAGCGTGAGAACCTGGTTAAAAGCGCTGACAGCATCCGGATAAGAGGCAAGGTGCAGGAGCGCAATGCCTTTACTGAACCAGATATCGGCATCGTCCGGCATCGATTCGAGTGCCCGGTCGAATGCCGCGACGGCCTCCTCGTACCGGCAGAGCTGCAGAAGCGCAATGCCCTTGTTGGCAAGGACGATCGGATCCGCCGGATCGGTGGAGAGGGCACGGTCGAAGGATGCGACAGCCTCTTCAAAATGCCCGAGCCCTATAAGGGTTATCCCTTTTGTATTCCAGGCGGGAGCCCGGGACGGATCGATGGCTAGCGCACGGTCGTATGCAGCCAGCGCTTCGGCATGCTGCCCGAGATCCGACAGGACGTTGCCCTTTCTGTACCAGGCATCGCCATTGCCGGTATCGATTGCAAGGCCGTTCTCGTATGCAGTAGCAGCATCGGCAAGGCGCTGGACCCGGGACAATGCATCGGCTTTCCCGAACCAGGCCGGTGCATATCCCTTATCAATCGCAAGGGCGGCGTCATAGGCGGCGATTGCATCCTCGAACTTCAGGGTTCTTATGAGTGCGTCTCCCTTGCCGAACAGAGCCGGAGCCGGGTCCGGGTCAACGGACAGCGCCCGGTCGAATGCTGCAATCGCTTCCTCGACAAGGTTCATACAGGAGAGAACGCGGCCTTTGCGGCACCAGGTGCCCGGGTGATCCGGATCCAGGGAGAGGGTCCGGTCGAATGCCGCAAGACTCTCGTCATATCTCCTGAGATCATACAGGGCGCACCCTTTCCCGTAGAATGCCTCTGCACTGTTCTCATCAAGGGCGATGGCTTTTTCAAATGCATCGTCTGCTTCCTCCGGGCGGTGACACCGGAGCAGCGCGGTCCCTTTTTCAAACCAGACCGCAGCAGTCTCCGGGCCAAGAGGTTGTGCACGGTCAAAGGCATCGATTGCCTCCCCGAACCGCGAGAGCTTCGCAAGCACGGTGCCCCGTTTCATCAGGGCACCGGCATCACCGGGTGCAAGGGCAGCTGCCCGGTCGAAGGCTTCGAGAGCGTCCTCGTACCTGCCGAGATTTTCAAGACACGTCCCGCGGTTGTACCACATTGCGGCATTGTCCGGCTCTTTTGCAAGACCCTTGTCATAGGCATCGATCGCTTCCGGATACCGGCTGAGCGCCATCAGCATCTTCCCCCGACTGTTCCAGGCGTCGGCATTCTCAGGATCGAGCGCAATTGCCCGGTCAAACGATTCAAGCGCGGCATCAGACCGCTGGAGCCCGGCAAGGGCGAGCCCGCGAAGGATCCAGACCCGGGTACTCCCCGCATCCGTGGCAATCGCCCGGTCGTACTCGGCGACTGCCTCCTCCATCCTGCCAAGGCTTTCGAGCGCCTGCCCCTTGACCTGTCGTGCTTCCCCGTTACCGGGATCCAGGGCAAACCCGCGATCGAGTGCCGCGACTGCTTCGCGGTACTTCCCGAGCGAACGGAGCAGGGAGCCTTTCAGGAACCAGGTTGCGGGATCGGAGGGTTCAAGGCCGGCTGCCTTGTCGTAGGCATCCGTTGCTTCCTGGACCCGGCCCATTGCTTCAAGGACTTTTGCTTTTTCCCGCCAGAGTTCCGCGCTGCCGGTCTCCGGTTCTCCTGCACGATCGAATGCTTCGAGCGCTTCGCTGTTCCTGCCGGCACCTGCAAGCGCACAACCCTTGAGATACCAGAACCGGCCGTTCTCCTTGTCGGAGGAGAGGCAGAAATCAAAGGCCTCGATCGCCTTGTCATACCGTAAGTCCCTGATCAGGATAATACCGAGATCCTGCCAGGCGTCCTTGTATGCCGGCTGGATGGAGATTGCTTTTTCATAGGCGGCAATTGCCCCGGACCGGTTTCCCATCACTTCCAGCATCCGCCCTTTGTGGTACCATGCCTCTGCATACTGCGGCAGGATGGTGATCGCGGTCTCATAGGCGGCGATCGCGTCTTCATGATGGCCAAGGATCGAGAGGGCATGACCCTTGTTGAACCAGGCCTGTGCATAGGAAGGGGCAAGGCCAAGAGATGTATCGAGCGCGGCAAGAGCGCGATCGATCTCGTTCAGGTTGATGAGCGCGGAACCCTTGTTGTTCCAGACAATCGCATCGTTTGCATCGAGGGCAAGTGCCTTGTCATAGGCCCCGACTGCCTCCTCGTACCGGCCCAGCTCGTTGAGGGCGGATCCCCGGTTGTTCCAGGTCACGGGATCCGAGGGCGCAAGCATCAGGGCGCTGGTATATGCACGGATGGCCTCCTCGTACCGGCCGTTGTTGCTCAGGACATTGCCCTTTGCCGCCCATGCATCCGCAAAGGCAGGGTTGAGCGTGAGAACCCGCTCGAAGGCTGCAAGGGCTTCCTTGAAATTGCGGGATCCCTGCAGGGCGCGTCCTTTTATGTAAAGGGCTTTTGGATCATCCGGTGTCAATGCAAGGGCACGATCGAGGGATTCGATCGCCTCGCTGTTCCGTGAGAGACGGACCAGTGATTCCCCGCGCGCTGTCCAGGCAGGTGCATTGTCCGCAGAGCGTTCCAGCAGGCGGTCAAATGCGGTAACTGCTTCCTCGTCCCGCCCGGTTGCAGCAAATACCGAACCTTTGCCAGCCCATGCAGCAGACTCCCCTGGATCAAGAGCGAGAGCACGATCGAATGCGGCAACTGCATCTTCCGTCCTCCCGGATCCCGCAAGCGCCATCCCCTTTGCGGACCAGACTGCCGGTGAATCCGCGTTCAGTGCAAGGGCGCGATCGAATGCCGCAATCGCATCATCGTAGTTCCCTTCCGCGGCAAGCGCCGATCCTTTCCCGGCCCATGCGGCAGCAGAGTCCGGCTGCAGTGAGATGATCTGGTCGAATATCCTGTCAGCCTCGGTCGTATGGCCAAGGGCGGTAAGGCAGGTCCCCTTGTGCACGAGGAGCACCGGGTCATCAGGTTTTGCGGAAAGTCCGGTCTCCAGCGCGCTGACCGCTTCCTCATAGCTGCCAAGGTTTGCAAGCGCGATCCCTTTCCCGGCCCAGGCCGATGCATCGCCGGAATCCCGGGCAAGTGCCCGTTCAAATGCGGCGATTGCATCCTTATTACGTCTGAGCCGGAGGAGGAGGGATCCTTTTTCCCTCCAGATCCGGCCCTGGCTGTCGTCGATCCCCAGGGCATGGTCGTAGACGTCAAGCGCTTCGTTTAAGTTGTTCTGTAATGCAAGAGCAGCTCCCTTCCCTGCCCATGCCGGGACGTTATTGCCGTCAAGGGAGAGGACCTGATCGAAGATCGCGGCCGCCTCGTCTGCCCTGCCCATGGTGCAGAGCATGGATCCCTTCCGGAGGAGCACGTCGGCATTATCCGGGTCCAGCGCGAGGACATGGTCAAACATCTCCATTGCATCGGAGTAGCGACCTGCCTCCGAGAGCGCGGAACCCTTGTTCTTCCAGCTTGCCGTATTGTCCGGTTCAAGGGCAACTGCCTTTGCAAATGCGCCGGCAGCATCGCTGCTGCGGTGCAGGGCCAGCAGAACTGTCCCTTTCTGGTTCCAGACTTCCGCGTTGTCCGGCTCAAGGGTAAGCGCATGGTCAAACGCATCGAGCGCGTCCTCGTTCTTCAGGAGCGCTGCAAATGCCGATCCTTTGCCAGCCCATGCATGCACGGCGCCCGGGGCAAGCGTAATAGCCTTGTCGAAAGCCGCAATCGCATCGTCATACCTGCGTATTTTCAGGCAGGCGGCCCCTTTACTGGACCAGAGCGATACATTGTCGCTACGTGCGGCAATCGCACGGTCGTACGACCGGATGGCAACATCGTAGCGGCCGATCTCGGCAAGAGCATGACCCTTTCCTGCCCAGGCTTCCGCCAGATCCGGTTGAATAGCCGTCGCCTGCTCGAATGCCGCAATTGCTTCACGGTGCATACCGAAATTGAGCAGCGCCGTTCCCTTGTTGTTCCAGATCCCTGCATCCCGGGGATCAAGATCGATTGCGTGCTGGTACGCCTCGATTGCCTCTTCGTAGCGCCCGACTTCCCTGAGGGCGGATCCTTTCGCATCCCAGGCCAAAGCATCGTCCGCATTGAACTCAACTGCCCTCTCAAACGATGCAACCGCTTCATCATACCGCCCGTGCCGGGCCATGAACATGCCGCGGCCTTTCCAGATACCGGCACGATCCGGTTCAGCCGCTGTGGCACGGTCGAAAGATTCGGCCGCGTTCTCTTCCTGCCCGAGACGGTCCAGGATATCCCCCTTGATCGCCCATGCCCGCCCGTCCTGCGGATCCAGTGAGAGCGCCGTGTCAATGGCCGGAAGCGCTTCCTCTTCCTTTGCCTGCGAGACGAGAAGCAGGGCTTTGTTCAGCCATGCCACCGTGTCATGGGGATCTGCGGCAATGGCCTTATCGTACGACCGGAGAGCTTCATTGGGCCTCCCCAGTTCCTTTAATGCGCCGGCCCGGTTGCACCAGATGATAGCATCGGAAGGATCGAGTGCAAGGGCACGATCGTACGCGGCAACAGCCTCTTCATGGTGCCCGAGACGATCGAGTGCCGTACCTTTGTTGTTCCAGACAGCGGGGTCCTTATCGTTGAGGGCGAGAGCCTTGTCATATGCATCGATAGCGTCCTCATACCTTTCCGAGGGCAGGAACGAGAGCCCTTTCGCATGCCATGCAGCTGCCTCATCCTCTTCTGCTTCCACCTCAGGGGAAGGTTCGCTTCCGGGAGCAGGTTCCCTTAAAGACACGATCCGGATCGGGGCCACTACCGGTTCCGGAGGGTTCTCTTCCGTGCCGGTCTCCGTTGCTTCAGGAACCGGTCTGTCCTGTTCCTGTCCGGGAATCAGTGTATCCCCATATTCAGGAGCCATTGCCGTTTCGGGACAGGGGCCGGGCTGTTCGCCTGCATCTGGTTGCTCATCCGGTTTTTGCGGTTCCTCCATAACCGGTGAAGGGATATCCTCAAAAAATTCTGGCGGGAGGTCCGTGGAAGACTGTTGCACGGGCTGTTCCGGAGCGGGGGTGGTGTCCTGACTGCCGGCAGGGGATTGTTGAACGGGGATGTCTGGTTGCGGGGGTACGGCAGGTGCTTTTTCCTCGTCTTCAGGTACTGGTTCCTGCACAGATTCGGATCCGTGAATTTTAACCTCGCCGGTATCCTGTGGGGGAACTTCAGCGGAACCGGCAGGAATCTCTTTTTGGGGAACCGGTTTTGCAAAGGCAGGGTCAATTGCCGCAGCTGTTGCGAAGGCCGTTTCTGCACGTCCGGGTTGGTCGAGATCGCGGAGTGTCTCGCCCTTGACAGACCAGGCGGCTGCGAAATGCGGGTGGAATGCGGTCGCGTGATCGAAGGCGTCAAGGGCCTCTTCGTTCCGGTTCATCTGCCTGAGAAGGAGCCCCCGTGCATACCATGCCTCGGCATGTTTCGAATCAATGGCAACGACAGTATCGTACGCGCCGAGAGCTTCTTCAGTATTGCCAAGTTTTACAAGCACGCTGCCCTTGTTGCACCATGCCGCGGGAGATTTCGGCTGGATGCTGATCGCATGATCGATAACACGGAGGGCATCGGAATACTTCCCCATACGGGTGAGGACGCCGCCCTTGCTGTTCCAGGCATCGGAATCATTGGGACGGAGATCGATCGCCCGGTTGTAGGCCTCGATCGCCTTCTCCGGCTGGTTGAGGTTCTCGAGTGCTGTTCCCTTGTTGAACCAGACAACCGCCTGGCTGTTGTCGAGGGTGAGCGCACGGTTGAGGGCAGTGAGCGCTTCATCATACCGCCCCAGTTTGTTGAGCGCCGACCCTTTGTTGTTCCAGGCAACGGCATGGGAGGGATTCAGTTCCAGTGCCTTGTCATAGGCATCGTTTGCTTCAGCATACCTGCCCAGGCGGTTCAGCGCATTTCCTTTGTTATACCATGCCTCGGAATACCGGGGGAGGATCGCCAGTACCCGGTCGAATTCTGTGACCGCTTCATCATACCGCCCCAGTTTGATAAGCGCGATCCCCCGGTTGAACCATTTATAGGCCCCCTCCTGGTCGTTAATGTCTTTTCGCACCCGAACCTTCCCTCCGGTACTATAAGGAAATTATCTGGCAGCTGTGGATAAATATAGATACCCCAATGCCTGTCGGAATACCGGTATCTTCGGATCGGTGGATACCTGAAGGTATGTTGCGGGATTCCGTTTCCTGAAGAGCACGGCCGGCCGCGCTACCGGATCGCAACGGTAAGACAGGCTGCCGGCATTGAAATAAGAGACTGTATAAAAAGAGGAGATGGGCCGGATTTACAGGGCCTGCCGGAGAGAGCCCGGCGAACTGAGGACTGCCTGCCGGTACAATTCGCTGCCGGAATTTTCCGAAATGATGCCGGCATTCTCATAGGCAGCCCGTGCTTCGTCCATCTGGCCGAGGTTTTCCAGCGCGATCCCCCGGTTGTTCCATATCCAGGCGATATTTGGAGTACGGTCCAGGGCCCGATCCGTGTAACCGAGGGATTCCTCGTACCGCCCAAGGCCGATGAGCGCCGCGCCCTTCTCCGCGAGCGCGAGGGAATCTCCGGGGGCAACCGAAAGTGCCCGGTCAAATGATTCTGCTGCTTCGGCGTACATGCCAAGCGCGAGCAGGGTCATCCCGCGGTTGTACCACCGGTCCCGTTCCGAACGGCCATCATTTCCGGACGCACCGGACGATGCACCGGCAGGCATCCCCCCGTAATAACCGGCATCTGCCGGGAGCATGCCAACGGTCTGCTCTCCTGCTGCGGCCGTGACTGACGGGGATACTGCGGTTGTACCGGATGCAGTTCCGGTCACGGTTCCGTGCGATGCCGGCAGAGAACCGGAGAACAGGGGGAGCACCGTCACTCCGATTATAATGAGGCTTGCAAGGATGAGAAGGGCTGCGAACCCGGTTGCTGCAAACCGGAACGTATCCGACCGGATCCGTGACCGGATTGGCGATAGTACCCATGCTGCAACCTCCGGGAACCAGCCGGTGCGGTCATTGTTATCTCCGGGTCGGGGATACGTTGGCGTTTCTGCTTCAAACGGGGCGTTACCGGCAAGCGCCCGATCATAGCGTTTCCGGCGCTCCGGGTCACAGAGCACTTCTGCGGCCTGGTTGATCTCCCGCATCCGATCCTCCGCGTCAGGATGGTTGCAGACATCCGGGTGCCACTGTTTTACCTGCCTCCGGAATGCCACCACGATCTCATCGTCCGATGCATCGGACGTGACACCAAGGATGGTATAGTAGGTGATCCGCTTCATTGTTCACCGGTCCATGGGATTTTTTCAGCCCGTGACCCGCCGGAGACAGGATCTTTTCCGCCACCGGTTCAGATATATCTTCCCGATCCGGCCGGGTTGTTGCTCAGAACCGGATCTCGTTCTGATGCCAAAAACCTTCCACACGGGACCCGGTGCCACCGGGAATTTTAAGCGCTTCCCGCTTCCGGAAGATTCTCACAGTTCGTCCCGGGATATTCTCCTGATAATGCTACAGGGTTATGAGAGATAGGGGCGATACATACCATGTGAGCGGAAGAGAGCGTTTCGATGAACTTGATGCCGCCCGCGGCATTGCCATCGTGATGATGATCCTGTTCCATACGCTCTTCGATCTTGCCTATTTTGATCTCTGGCCGGTCAACGTCAGTTCAGGGTTCTGGAGGTATTTCGTATTTGCAACCGGGACCCTCTTCCTGCTGGTTGCCGGAGTCTCGCTCTCCGTCAGCCATTCGCGGGCTTTGCGTGTGTTTGTGGGAGACAACCGTCCTCAGGCAGGGATCGTTGCAAAATACCTGTGGCGGGGAACCGGTATCTTTGCCTGCGGTATGCTGGTAACCCTGGCAACCTGGATTGTTGTCCCGGAGAGTTTCATCGTCTTTGGTATCCTTCACCTCATCGGTGTCTCCATCATGCTCTCTCCATTCTTCTTCCGGTTTAGGGAGAAGAATATCAGTATCGGAGCGCTCGTTGTCGCAGCCGGATTCGCCATCTGGATCGCCGGTATCACCGGCCCGTACTGGCTCCTCTGGATCGGCCTCCATCCCTCCTCGTTCACCACGCTCGACTATTACCCGGTCCTGCCGTGGACCGGAGTCGTCCTCATCGGCCTTGGACTTGGGGAACGTATCTATCCGGAAGGGGAACGTACGTTTGCCGCTCCCCGGATCCCAAAACCCGCCATGGTTCCCCTTGTATTCCTCGGGCGGCATTCACTCGTGATTTACCTTGCACACCAGCCGGTTATACTCGCTCTTCTCGCTCTTCTCTCAGGGACCCTGCTCTTCTGGTAAGTATCGGGAGTATCCCGGGTTTAGCAGAAAACAGGGGGGATATGCAGGTTCATTCTCCGTTCAGCAAACAATCCAAAAGACTGTCGCAACCCGTTGGATTGACCTGGTAACCCAAAACTAGAGAAACAGGCCGACATCTTCAAACCGGGCACTGTCGAAGATCCCCCGGTCCGTGATCCGGAGCGCCGGGATGACGGTCAGTGAGAGGAACGAGAGATACATGAACGGATCGGCAATTCCCCCCATTGCCGTTGTGACGGTATTCAGGGTCCCGATCCGCGCTGCAACCTCCCGGTACGGCAGCGTGGACATCAGGCCGCCGCAGTCCAGCGGGAGGCTGGCACGCGTATCCCCGGCTGCCGCAGCCATCCCTCCCTGCATACGGACCACTTCCGCAATGGCAGCGAGGAGATCGGTATCGTTTGTCCCGATAGCGACCAGGTTATGGGCATCGTGGGATACCGTGGATGCGATTGCGCCTTTCCTGAAACGGAAGCCGTGAACCAGGCCGGTGGCGCAGGCCCCGGTACCGTACCGGTTGCAGACAACAGCCTTGAGAAGGTCGCGGGGGACATCCGGCTGCACAATTCCCTCAAAACCGGCAGTTAACGATTCGGTGATAATCTGGTGGGGCACAAGCCCGATCACCCGGGCAGTCCCGGTCCCGCGTATCCGGATCGATTCCCGGGATGGCACTGCACAACGGAACGTTGACGGTAAGCGCACTTCCGGTTTTTCGGCGGCATCCGGAACGGTAAGCGGTTTTCCCCCGACAAAGACCTCCCGTACAGTAAACCGGTCCGGATCATCCACGACGCAGAAATCCGCGCGCCGGCCCGGGGAGAGAGCCCCATGCTCATTGAGCCCGAACCGTTCCGCTGCCGAGAGGGTTGCCATCCGGATTGCCAGTTCCGGCGCAACCCCGCAGGAGACTGCCTTCCGGATACAACGGTCGATGTGCCCGTCTTCCATGAGGAGATCGGCGTGGCAGTCGTCGGTCGCAAAACAGCAGCGCGCGACGGTCAGGGGGGTGATGAGCGGTGCAAGTTCCCCGATATTCTGTTCTGTCGAGCCTTCCCGGATATACATATACATGCCGCGGCTGAGCTTCTCCTCCGCTTCAGGAAGCCTCGTGCATTCATGATCGCTCTGGAGCCCGGCAAACACGTACGCGTTGAGATCCTTTCCGGTGAGGAGAGGCGCGTGCCCGTCCCGGATCGCAAAGATCCCGATTTTTTCAATAACCTCAGGATCCCCGGAGAGGACCCCGGGTACGTTCATCATCTCGCCAAGGCCGATAATCCCCTCCCGTCCCGCATACTGCCGGCACTTCTCTGCTTTCAGCACTGCCCCGCCGACATCCGCGGGGGTCGCCGGCACACAGGATGGCACAAGGTACCGGATATCCACCGGCAGACCGTTGCGCTCCCTGATCATGAAATCAATACCTGCACTCCCGGCAACGTTTGCAATCTCGTGGGGATCGGCGATAACGGCAGCCGTCCCGTGCTGTGCGACAAGGTTTGCATACTCGCGGGGAACAAGGAGGGAACTCTCAATATGCACGTGGGCATCGATCAGGCCCGGGACGACGTATGCACCCTGCATATCCCGCTCGACAATTCCCCGGTAATCGCCGGTGCCAAGCACAATACCGTCTTTTATCGCAAGATTGCCCCGTTCCCACCTGCAGGTGAACGGGTTGAAGATTTCAGCGTTAAAAAAAACTGAGTCTGCGGGTATCGTGCCGCATGCGGCATCCAGGAGAGAGGCGGGACCGGTTTTCATCGGAGAAAAGATCAGACCACAAGATCCTTGATGCTTGCGGTCTGCCGCTCGTTATTGATAGTGACATAAATGTACACTTTATAGGTGCCGGGATCAAGGTGGACGGGCACGATGACCGTGTTCTCCCCTTTTTTGAGGGATGCAGGAACCCCGGTGACTACCAGTTCTTCCTGCGCCATGCCCCGGATCTGGTACACCCGCACCTGGACTCCCGTATCGACCGGGGTCCCGGAATTGCTGACCTCGATGGAGAGGTTGTCCTGCGACGACGTCACGTTCCCCACTGCGAGTGTGGCACAGCCGGAACAGAACGCGAGAATCATACAGAGCACACAGCAGAGAAACCTGTATGCAGCCATAGTGGAACAGTACGGTTCAAAGAATAAAAATCATACGGTTTTTCTGTCTGCGGTTCTGATCTCCCGTAATCGTTCCCGGTTTTACCAGTTCCGGGGTATAACCGCAGGAATGCCGTGGACTGTCCCCAGCTGTCAATCCCTGCTGTCAATGGATGCAATCCTTTCGCCATGCTATTAGCCATCCTCTTAAAGAACAAAAACAAACGCAGATAAGAAGTACTGGTACTGGTTATCAGGTTGATTCACCGGTGCGTACTGGAACGAGGTTATCTATGGCCGGAACCGTTGACGTTGTCGAATTTGACCTTGGGGATGAGCGCTATGCTCTGGATATCAGTCTTGTCAGGGAGATCGTAGAGATGATGCAGATCACGCCGATCCCCCGTGCACCGTCCCATATCACCGGCGTCATCAACCTGCGTGGTGAGATCACCAACATCATGAACCTGGATTCCCTTCTCGGACTGCCGGTTTCGGCAAAGGAGAAGGCAAAGAAGATCATTGTCTTCATGCCCGAAGCCGCCGGTGGAAACAATGTCGGGATCCTTGTGGATAACGTGTCAAGCGTCACATCGGTATCCGAAGATCAGGTCGAGAAGACGGATGCTGGCGTCTCAGTGGAGCAATCCCGCTATATCAAAGGTATCATCAAGCTTGGCGGAGACGGATCTGCCGGCGGAGCACGAAGCCTTGTCCTCTGGCTTGACTTAAAAAAAGTGCTTGCCGATGTTGCGAATAAATAAGATCATCCCGCACCCAGTACTGAGGTAGAAAGGATTGCACCGGGAAATGACGGTAACAGGTAATACACGGCTTTTTTGAGGGATACTGCACGATGGAAACAAACGACGATTTTACCCTGCTGAAACGGTATATAGAACAGATGCTGAAGATCAAATGTTCGAATTACAAGGAAGATTATATCAAGCGGCGGCTGCTTTCACGGATGCGTTCAACATCGAAGACCACGTACGCGGATTATCTGTACTATCTCAAAGGCAACCCTGCGGAACTTGAACCCCTGCGCAATGCGCTCACCATCAATGTCACGGAATTTTTCCGGGACCCCGAAGTGTACAATGTGATCCGCGGCACCCTCCTTCCCGAACTGTTCAAGCAGAAGAAGCGCATCCAGATCTGGAGCGCCGGGTGTTCGAGCGGCGAAGAGCCTTACTCGCTTGCCATGATCCTCTCGGATATGATGATGACCAATAAAGAGATCTCGGCCCAGATCATTGCAACCGATATCGATGAAGTCATCCTTGCAAAGGCAAAGGCAGGCATATATCCGGATAAATCCGTGCTGAAACTCAATGACATGCAGATCCGCAGGCACCTTACGAAGCTGCCGGACGGAACGTACGAGGTGAAACAGCATCTCCGTGACCTGATCCGGTTCCGCCCCCATGACCTGATGAGCGGGGTTCCCCCTTCGAGATTCGTTGACATGATCACCTGCCGGAACGTCACGATCTACTTCACCGAAAAACAGAAAGACGATTTGGCCCGGATGTTCCATTCGGCGCTTATTCCCGGGGGATTCTATGTCATGGGAAAGACGGAGTATCTCGGGAGGGAGGTCGAGCCCCTCTTTGCCCCCTACAATACCCTGCAGAAGGTCTTCATCAAAAAACCGTAACTTTTTCCTCGTTTTCCCTATTTCAGGACCCGCTCGATCTGATCTTTCTTCTCGTCACTGACGCCGCTCGTAAAATAGCGCTGGAGTTCCTGTCTGGCTGCATGCCTCCGGATCTCGCCATACACGACCCAGAAGTTGACGCCGATCACGACGATCACGAGAAAGAAGCTCACCCAGAGCATCACACCCTGCGCAGACAGGAACGCCGCCCAGAGCAGCATAACAAAGGAGATCAGGTAGAAGATGATCCATGTCCGGAGGGAGGGAAGTTCCATGCTGCAACGAATATTTCGTCCTTGCAGTATTAACCGTTCTGATAAAATCCGGATTTGTATTTTTTAAAAACCTGCTTTTTTCAGGTTACAACGCTTCGGGAGACCTATGAACAGGATTATTACGGGAGATCTTCCAACAGTATCTCCATGGATCGCGGGGATCTCATCACCCTTGCCGGGGGCATTGCATTCGTGATTGTTATTGCAATCATCGTAAAGTCCGGAACGATTGTACCCCAGCAGGAGCAGGAGATAATCCCCGCAGCGCCGGTACCTTCCCTGCCGGTGACTATGGGGACACCCGTCCCTCTGACGTCCGTTCCAACCGGGACACCGGCACCGGATGAACCCGCGCCGGTTCAGATTACCTATTCACGAAATCCGCTCGATTACCCGGTCATCCAGGTTCCGGACTCCATGGAAACCTTTGGCAGCTCAGAGATCTTCTGGAAAAATCCCGAAGCAAAGACCGTTGCTATCATGCAGGGATCGCGCGGGGGTCTCTCCCAGGAGTTCACGGTCCCGTTCGAACTGTGGGGGATGAATATCACCGTTGAATCATGGAGAAAACCCCAGTATGCAAGGTTCGATCTCGTTCTCTGTGCGGCAGAGGACGGGCAGATCATTGACGGTATCGAGATCCTCAACCGGGGCACGGCATTCAAAAGCGTCCAGGTCTCCGGCGTTCCCATGTATTTCATTATCCAGGCGGAAAACGTGGACCGGTTCCAGATCGATATTATCACCCCGGCAGCGTATTACAACAAGACGCAGAAGAGAGTATCTGTCCAATAGCACGACCGGTCCTGAAGATCTCCCGGATCAGGCAGCCGGATCGTTCCTGCCGGGTTTGGTAACATAAAACCTGTTGTTCATTCAGCCCGGGTTACAGTTCCAGGAATGGATCGATCATCCGGACGGGTAAGCCGGAGAACATACAGCCGCTCGTCCTCAACGGCCTGTTCCCGCACAATTTCAGTCAGATACCCACGATCCCGGGCCATGCTGATTACTCCGGGAAGTCCGGTCAGCGATGAGAGCAGGAACAGTATCCTCCCTTCCGGTGCAAGGACCCGGCCGACATCTGTAAGAAAGCGTCCGATCGTATCCCGGCCGCTCACCCCACCATCCAGGGCGTATTCGAGCCAGTCCCCCATCCGTTCTTCCGGCTGCGTGGGTAGATACGGGGGATTGAACAGGATCAGGTCAAACGGACCGCGAACACCGTCGAGGAGATCAGTGCGGACGACGGCGATCCCTTTTTTTTGCGCAAGAACCGTTGCATGGGGGTTGATCTCAGTTGTAACAAGGCATCGTACGCGTTTATCAAGATCCGCAGCAACAGTGCCGGAGCCGGTGCCAACCTCCAGCACCCGGTCGTCCGGCCGGATCTCAAGGCGTGCGGTAGTAAGAAGAAGAAATGTGTCTTCTGCGGGGGGATAAACCTGTGCAGGATCGGGCTGCATCGTATCATTACAGTACCGGTCACCGGCATAAAGGCTTTGGTAACGAACCGGGGATTGGAAAAATCCTGAAAAAAAGGAGTACAATTGGGAAGGGGGCTCTTACACTGCCTCCGCCACATCGATCCTGATTACTTCGGAGCGGCGGGCCGTTATCACGTTATGCAATTCCTCGTTCCAGGTCTTCTGCACAAGTGCAATCGATTCCCGGATACGGGAGATCGCATTCCCCTTGGTATCGCCATACCCGATAATCTTCGGAACCTCGACGCACCGGGCGATATACCCGCCCTCGTCGCAGGGTTCGAGGATAATGGTGTATTGCATGATTATATCAGATGGCATAGTGGATAAACAAAGTTTCTGGTCGAAATATGGATCAAACATCCCTTATCCGGCAGCAACCGGATCCCGATATCCTCCGCAGTGAATCTATCCCGGGAAAAAGGGTGTCCGGTAAATAAGGCTTCCATCAGGTCATTACAGGTGGAGTCGCCGGATCCGTTATTGGAGATGCGCCAGAACACCGTAGAGAAGTGGAGATGTTATTACTATTCCGTTTGTTGTCCAGGCCCGGAAAGATAATCCGGGTAAGATTTGTGGTATTATCCTCCCGTTAAAAGACCTGATTATCATACACCTGCCGGTAGTATATACGCTCATAACAAGGTAAGAACGCAGGAAAATCCTTTATTTTTCCGGTAACACAGGAAAGAGATGACCAAAAAAATTCCGTTATTCAGAAGAGCGTGACCGGTTTTACCTTCCCCACCCTTCCGGGCCCTCTGGAATACGCAGGATCAAAGTGACGGTTTTGCCAAGGGAAACGTTCAAAAAAATCATCTGAACAAAGAGAATGATTATTTCCGAGATATTCCGGAAAACCTGAAAAATGTGACCCTCTGGCAGATTCAACCTGCAATATGACGGGCCTGGGGGGATTTGAACCCCCGACATCCGGGTTAGAAGCCCGGCGCTCTGTCCAGGCTAAGCCACAAGCCCACGTAGGCGCCATTAAGATTTGCAGCCCGGTTACTTAAAGGTGCGTCGCAGGGATAATATCCTGTCGTAATGGGGGCATTCTCCACTTCGGTTCTTTAAAAAAACTTCACTTCTTCCGGCGGCTAACACGTTTTTGTACTTGATCGATTTCCCGTTCGATCTTTCTAATCCTTTCCTCACCGGTGAGTACGGCAGGATGGATAACGCCGAACCAGAGCAGGGCACATCCTATACTAAAAACGGCAATTGCCAGGGCAATAATAACGAACGTAAGAGGAAAAATTCCGGCAATGGCAACGGAAGCAAGGACAAGGATAATACCGGTTGTTGTGATAACCCGGTTCACAGACAGGTGCCGGTCCTTTCTCGATTCCCCGGAGGAACCCGGTTCTTCCATACAATGTACCTGTTCTATGTTCCTTATCTCATATCATTATAATTTTCGGAGATGCATGCCATGATGCCGGGGAATCAATTAGGATCCATCAATAAAAACAGGTGTTAAAAAAAGCAGGAGATTATCCCGCATGGTAGCAGGCGGATTTGAGGACATCGACCGATGTCGGCTGGATAAGCCCTTCGTGGAAGACCGTCTTTACCACCGAGGAGGCGCAGTACCTGACCTGGATCCGGGCTGACGTCCGCTCCCGTTCCTCGAAATGCGACCCGTGCATGAACTCCACCATCCGTTTCATCGTGATGTTGATGGCAAGGACAATAACGCAGATCCCGGTATCCCCCGGGGCAAGGTCCTCCATGTCGATCGAGGTCATGAACAGATGGGTATCCGGGCCGGGATCGATACTGGCAACCGTGATGATATTGTGGGTGGACTGGAGCTCGATGGTCCTTGGCCGCCCGCTTTTCAGATCCCGGATAATATCCGGGGAAATGCCGGTGAGTGCTGGACAGCGCATGGTGATCACCCGTACATCGGCAGGTCTTTCTTGGGTGCCTGCTCGGCGGACTGGACCTCTTCAGCTACCTTCTGCATGCTCTGCTCGATCTCGACCGCCTGCTCGATGAGCGGCTGGACGTTCAGGTCAAGATTGTACATCTTGTTGAGAACCCCGATGGTCGCTGCAGACGAGCGGGGATCCGGAGCATTGACCGTCTCGCCAAGGAGACCGTATGCCGGGATACCGCGGATCTTGCATTCGGTCAGGATGCTGCTCGCAATCCCCGATATGCTGCCGATCGGGAGGATGAGCGCAAAATCTGAAATCCTTTTGAGCGCTTCGGGAGTTGTTGCAACCCCGAAGACCCGTTTCTCCGGTTCGTTCGTAACGATACCGGCGATAGCGACAACCTCCTTTGGCTTGAAGGGGGCAAGCCAGTCCATGAGACCGTTACTCACCTCGTAACAGATCATCGGGTGGATCGGGATATCCGCGATAATTGCGGCAATGTTGTCCTTTGCATACATCCGGACGGGATCGTTGATGACCCCCTTGTTCATCATGGCAAGCGGAGGAAAGTACTTGGATGTCATGGTGCCGATGAGCTCGAAATCGAGCTGGTCTACCATGTACTGGAGTGCGATGCTCCCGACAAGCCCGCTGCCGGGAAACCCGACAAGGACCGCGGTATCGGGGGCGGGCAGCGGCTTGGAAAAGATCTTTAAATCCTTTTCTGAATCCGGCATAATCAGGTTAACATAGTTCGAACAACTAAAAAAGTATTATGCAGGAATATCCAATCAAGCGGGGGCTCACAAAAGATCTAACGGAGCGGATGGCAGCCGAACTGAAGAACTGTTTCGGCGTGGAACCGACGGTATCTGGTGGGACGTACCGGATCAGTTTCGGGGCATTGCGAAGGCTCGACGTGAAAGCCGGTGCCGGAGATAAGACGATCATCATCGATACGGAATCCAACATGAGCGTCAGCGACGACGTCATCCTCGATACCAACAGGCGGTTCCGGAAATATCTTGACGTTATGACAGGATTCTCGACAAAGGAGCGGGTAAAGCGGGCGAAGGGCGATGCAACGGGATAACAATTCCTTTGTACACGAGGATTGTTCCCGTTGCTCTGTCTCTGGTTTCTCTTTTTTATGGATCCGTTGAACGCAAAAGTCATGCCGATCCTGCCGCATATCTGGAGAGATCCCCGGCATGGTAACGGAGGGATTCCGAATCGCGGCTTTTGAATGCAACCGTTGCGGCAGATGCTGCATGAGTTTTGGGAGCTTCATCAGGATCGAACGGCAGCTCTCGGGCCGGGACTACTACTGCCGGTACGGGATCACGGGGGAGGTCTTTCTTGTCCATGTCGAGCCGGAATTTGGCGGTGAGGTAGAAGAGCGGTACGCGGAAGAGGAGGAGGAAGAGACCGGAAAAGAGCCGGGCCGGAACGGATGTCCGTTCAGATGCAGAAATCCGGAGGGCGAAGGTTTCTCCTGCGCAATTTATCCGACACGCCCGAAGGTCTGCCG
>CAZNLI010000016.1:0-33043 GCA_964574125.1 uncultured Methanoregula sp. | reverse complement strand
GCCGTCAAAGCGTCCCAAACGCTCTAGGATGGACCAGGCTACCCTACTACCCCGCCTTTACAGTATTGATACGGGCGCTAAAAATACCTGATGGATTTTTCACCGGATCCCTCAGAGCGGGAGCGGCTGGATCTTCTTTTCAGAAACTACCGATCCCCGGTATTTCCCGTCAATCACCGCGGACCGGAGGTTCTCCGGCTTCGTCCCGTCGAGGACGACCAGCGGGATCCCGCTTCGCTCGACCACGCGGGCAGCGATAACATCGAGGACGGTATTGAGCCCAGCGGTCAGCTGGTCTTTTCCCACAATCTCAAGAAGTTTCCTGGGGGTGAGGTGATCGTACCGGACAGCGGATGCATCCTTCTTCGGGTCAGCCGAGTAGATCCCGTCAACGGACGTGACATTGATGAAGACATCTGCGCTGACGCGCTCGGCAAGGACTGCCGCAACCGCATCCGTTGTCTGGCCGGGCGTAATGCCCCCCATGACAACGCATTTCCTGTGCTCGGCAGACTTCTTTGCCTCCGAATGGCTCTCGGCAACTTTCGGGTACGCGGCGTCACCCATCGCTGCGACAAGCAGGGTTGCATTGAGCCTTGTTATCAGGATCCCGATCTCGTCCGCCGTCCCTTCATCGATCCCGAGCGCCCGGGCAGCCTTGATGTACCGGCGCGCCTCGCCGCCCCCGCCCACAACAACAAAGAGCTGGTGCTTTTCTGCAATCTCCCGAAGCACCGGGACGTACTGCCGGATCCTGTTCTTCGTAACTTCCGGGATCAGTACCGACCCGCCGAGCGAGATGACGATCTTCTTCATTGCACTAATTTTTGTACCGGGCTGTCATATAGAGTTGCTGACCATGATCTACTGCCCTGTCTGCAGGAGCTCCGATATCTACCCGGTTGCAGGGGGATATCTCGGGCAGATCTACTTCTGCAAGAACTGTAAGTACCGCGGATCATTTATACTGGAGACCGATGAAAAGGATGATGAACTGAAAGAATCCTGAAACCCTAGAAGGAGATTTGTTCCCATGCATGAGGCGCTTCAGTACACAAAAGGGGAAAACTCTTCGGTGAAATGCTCGCTCTGCAATCACCACTGCACCATCGCGGACGGAAAGCATGGGATCTGCGGCGTGCGGGTCAACACCCACGGCACGTTGTACGGGGTTACCTACGGAAAGGTCAGCGCTGAAGCGGTCGACCCGATCGAGAAGAAACCCCTCTTCCATTTCCTGCCCGGGACGCTTTCCTATTCGCTGGGGGGAATCGGGTGCAATTTCCACTGCGAACACTGCCAGAACTGGCACATCTCGCGGGCATCCGCGGACGCTGCACCGCTCCGTGATCTCACGCCGGACGAGGGCGTGAACCATGCGCTGTCAGGCGGGAGCGCGAGTATCTCCTGGACCTACAATGAACCGACAATCTGGCACGAGTATGCGCTCGACATGGGCACCATTGCCCGCAAAAAGGGGCTTGGCACGGTCTACGTAACGAACGGTTACATGACTGAGGAAGCCCTGCGCGAACTGGCCCCCATGCTCCTTGCATTCCGCGTGGATCTCAAGGCGTTCTCCGACGACTTTTACAAGAAGGTCTGCGGGGCGCACCTCCAGCCGGTTCTGGATTCCGCCGTCCTTGCACGGGAACTGAAAATGCATATCGAGACGGTCACCCTTGTCATCCCAGGGCTCAACGACAGCATGGAGGAGATGGAGAGCCTGATCCGCTGGGTCATTGACAATCTTGGACCGTCAACCCCGATGCATTTCACCCGGTTTCACCCGGACTACAAGATGACCAACCGGAGTGCGACACCGGTTGCCACTCTGGAGAAGATCTATAAAAAGGCAAAGGAACTGGGCCTCCGGTTCCCGTATCTCGGTAACGTATATAACCACCGGTACGAGAACACATTCTGCCCCGCGTGCGGTGAGATCCTCATCGAACGGCAGGGATTTTCAAGCCGTGTCTGCGGGCTGGACGGTTCGCGGTGCAGGAACTGTGGGGAGACAATCGAGGTGGTAACCGACGTCCCATGACCCGGTTCCCGCAAGACGCTTCTTAACCGACCGGATGCTGGGATCGCTCTGCCGGTACCTCAGGTTCATGGGGTACGACACGATCAGCGCAAACCGGTTCGTTCCTGGCAACAACCGTGAGGATACTGAACTCCTCGCGCTGGCCAGACTGGAAAACCGGACGCTCCTGACCCGGGACAGGGAACTCGCATTTCGGGCCGGCACGGCAGGATTTCTCATCCTGTCGGAAGATGTTATCGATCAGGTGCGCCAGCTTGCAAAGATCGGTCTTGTGGATCCGGTGCTGAGACTGACCCGGTGTTCGCTCTGCAACGCGATGCTCCGGCCGGCAACCGATCGCGAGATCCTCGCGGCAGACTATGCCCCGGAGAACCGGGCGGGTCTTGAATTCTTCTTCTGCGATCACTGCCTGCGCCTCTACTGGAACGGATCGCATGCTCTGAAGATGAAAGAGAGGATGGGCAAGGCAGCAGATCCGGTCTATGATACCAGATAGAACGGACCGGAAAACCACACCACGAAAACCGGATTTCCCGGTATATTTCCAGCCGGTAACCAGCCGTGATTCAGCCTGAGGAATAATTCCGAAGGATTATGTGATCTGGTTTCTTAGAAAAGATTACAGGAAAGGATTACAGGACCGGTGCATGACCGGATATCCTTTGTTGTCCCCGTCATACCGGGAGCTGGTGATACTATGGTCGATATGATGATCAAGAAGCTGTTAAAAGGAAACGAAGAGTTCAGGAACACGATCTTTGCGGAGAAGAAAACAGATTATTCCGAACTTGCAAAAGGCCAGAAACCCTCGGTGCTCTGGATCGGGTGCTCCGATTCCCGGCTCCAGACCGGTCATATCACCGGAACCATGGCCGGGACCCTGTTCATGCACCGGAACATCGGTAACATGGTGCCTGCAAATGACTGGAGCCTTGCGACAGTCCTGGAGTACGGGATCAAGCACCTCAAGGTACAGCATATCGTCGTCTGCGGCCATTCCGACTGCGGGGCCATCCACGCACTGGACAAGGATCTTCCCAGCGACGTCTATATCCCGAACTGGCTGAACCATGCCGTTGAAGCAAAAGAACGGGTCGATGCGAAGATCAAGAAACCCTCAAATCCCGCCGAGAGTGCCGCTCGTTCGCGCATGATCGAGCAGGAGAATGTCCGCCTCCAGCTGGAACACCTGAAAAGATACCCGATTGTAAAGGATGCAATCGAGAAAAAGCAGATACAGGTCCATGGCCTGTACTATAACCTTGAAACCGGAGCGTTGTCGGAGATTGAATAATCAGCGATTCTTCTCAATCTCTTTTATAATCCGTTCCAGGGCAATCCTCCCGACGGGAGTGACCTTCCCGTTGATCAGGATCATAGGAAGAACCGGGTGATGCTGTTCGATAATGGCCCGTATCCGATCCGGTACACCATCGTCAATGAGCGTCAGTTTCAGTGTTACCGTATCCCCATACCGGGCTTTCAGGGCACCCGAAAGGGCAGTGAATGCTGCGGTCAGCTTATTGGTCGGGTAACAGTCAGAGAGCCCGCAGGTGCGTTCCCCGTTACAGGGAAATGGCGAACATTCCGAACTTTTAAAACCGATGACTTCGAGGGTAACGGGATTGTTCATACCGGTAAAAATAGGAACGGGAGATATTTGAGGGTTGGGAAAAGGTGAAAAATGTGCAGGAATCAATCAGAGAAACCGTTCGAACCGGTCCTTTGTCGCCTTGCAGATCGGGCAGATTGCCGGCGGCTGGTCACGCGCACAGAGATACCCGCAGACCCGGCACCGCCAGACCGGTATCGGGACTGAAAATACCGGCCCAGCGGGAGCCGGGCTGGCGGGCGGTTGTCTGCCGCGCAAGGATTTCGGGGGGCGCCGTTCGGGGACCGGTACAACGGTTTTCTGTCCCACGGCAATGGCTGGACTGACATACAACGCACAGTAGCAGGCACCGGATTCGTCCAGATCCGGGTCCCGGTAATCGCAGGGGCAGATGATGTCGCGATCCTCATCCCGTTTCCCGCTAGCGAGACGGCACGGGCAGGAACGGTACCCGTACCGTCGTTCGTTCTTCAAAAGCCCCGCGATAAGCGCCCGGGTGAAATCCCCGTCGGGATTCAGGAAATAGCCGCCGGCTTCCGCTTCCCGCTTCAGGGCCGCATATGCCCGTTCGATCTCGCCCGTGGAATTCCCGTCCGGCGACATATCAGGAGAACGCCTCCCGGATCTCGCTCTCGCGATAACCAAGGATAATGCGTTTGCCGTCGATGACAAGTGTCGGGAACGCTCCTCTCGGGTTCACGCGTTCAACAGCTTGGATCGCTTCATCCAGTTCCGTTCCTTCAAGGAGATCGACATACTGATAATCAAATTTAACACCGAGTTCGAGTAAAAGGTCCTTTGTCTTACGGCACCACTGGCAGGTGGAGAGTGCATACAGCATTACGTTTCCTTTATTTTTCCCGGGTATATGCTCGATAACCATACTAATCAGCGGTTGTTGTTTTCATTCTCATGCAATCATTCCCGTTCATATCTGGTTCCCTCAATCGTTCTCCTCAATGTACCTACCTTTTATTTTCCTACCTTTTAACCGGGTATTCATTCCTGGCATCCGCATATCTTTTCTCAACGATATTATTCATATGCCTTGATACAGTTCAGAACCAGACCGGCCAACAAATGAAACTGAAATGATTAAAAAACAAAGAATGCCGGATCTCCTGCCCGGGAAGGTTCCTTCGCAGGAACCTCCGATGTGAACCCCTGATAAAAATCAATACCGTACCTTCCGTTGACAGCCTGAGAACCAGATATATCCGGTAATATCCGGTACCCCCGGTTTTACCAAGTGCACTATTGTTAATAACCATTCCGGCGAATCTAGTATGGAAATTATGAAGGCGGTTCTGGGTCTTGAGGACGGGCAGGCCATCTGCGGCGAGGGTTTCGGCGTTGAAGGGGAATGCTCGGGGGAACTGGTATTCAACACCCTGATGACCGGGTACATGGAGGCGCTCTCCGATCCGAGTTATTACGGCCAGATCCTGATGTTCACGTTCCCCATGATCGGGAATTACGGGGTGGATGCACAGAACATGCAAAGCCAGCATGTCAAGGCGCTCGGTGCGATCTGCAAGGAGATCTGCGACAGGCCGGACGTAAAACCCACGGTCCGGGAATATTTCGAGCAGAAGAAACTCATGGGGATGTGCGGTATCGATACCCGGAGCCTGACGATACGGACCCGGGTGAAGGGAACCTTGCGTGCAGCGCTCATCGTCGGCAGCGATGACAAGGAACGTGCCGTTGAACTCGCACGACAGACCCCTTCGATCTCGGACTGCGATCTGATCCCGCAGGTATCCTGCAAAGCCCCCTACCGTATCCCCGGAAAAGGCAAGCGTATCGCCATCATCGACATGGGACTCAAGACCAACATGTTGACAAGCCTGTCACGCCGCCGCGGTGACCTCTACGTCTTTCCCTACAACGCGACTCCCGGGGAGATCTTCGCTGTCGAACCCGACTGCCTCTTCATAACAAACGGCCCCGGCGATCCCAAGACCGCCATTCCTACGATCAATACCGTGAAAAAATGCATCGGGGAACTCCCTGTCTTCGGCATCTGCATGGGGAATCAGATTACCGCGCTAGCGCTTGGCGGGGATACCTACAAGCTCAAGTTCGGCCACAGGGGTGCGAATCAGCCGGTCAGGTACATTGACGGGAGGATCTTCATCACCACCCAGAACCATGGTTTTGCCGTCGATGCAGATTCCCTGCCGGAAGGCTGTGAAGTCACGTTCCTGAATGCGAACGACCAGACGGTTGAGGGATTTGAAAACGAAGACCTGAGGATCAACTGCGTGCAGTTCCACCCGGAAGCACATGCCGGTCCGCAGGACACGGAATGCCACTACTTTGACGGGCTTTTCAGGAGGGTCGCGTAATGCCCCGGAAAGAGCATATCAAAAAGGTCCTGATTATCGGGTCGGGCCCGATCCAGATCGGCCAGGCGGCGGAATTCGATTTTTCCGGGTCCCAGGCCTGCCGTGCGATGCGCGAGGAAGGGGTCAAAGTTGTCCTCGTCAACTCCAATCCTGCAACGATCCAGACCGATCCCGAGATGGCGGATACCATCTACATCGAACCCCTGCGGGCCGAGATCATCGCAAAGATCATTGAGAAGGAGAAGCCGGACGGCGTCCTCTCCGGCATGGGAGGGCAGACCGGACTCAACATGACAGCTGAACTTGCCGAACGCGGCGCCCTTGCCGGTGTTGAGATCCTCGGGACACCCCTCGAAGCGATCTACCGCGGCGAGGACCGGGAGAAATTCCGCGATCTCATGGTCCAGATCGGCGAACCTATCCCGAAGAGCACCATTGTCACAAGTCTTGCACAGGTCGATGAGGCGATTGCGGCAGTCGGTCTCCCTGCAGTTGTCCGCCCGGCATATACCCTCGGCGGCGCCGGGGGCGGCATTGCCCGCACCCACGAGGAACTGCTGCGCACGGTAGAACTCGGGCTCTCCCGTTCCCGTATCCACCAGGTGCTCATCGAAGAGAGCGTCATGGGCTGGAAGGAGATCGAATTCGAGGTGATGCGGGATTCGGCAGATACCTGTATCATCATCTGCGGCATGGAGAATGTCGATGCCATGGGCATCCATACCGGGGAGAGCGTTGTTGTCGCCCCGATCCTTACCCTCCGGGACGACGAATTCCAGACCATGCGCAGCGCTGCGATCAAGATCATCCGTGCCCTCGACGTCCAGGGAGGATGCAACATCCAGTTCGCTTTCCGGAACGGGGAGTACCGTGTCATCGAGGTCAACCCCCGGGTATCCCGCTCGTCTGCGCTTGCATCCAAGGCCACGGGATACCCGATCGCCCGGGTCGCAGCAAAGATCGCGATCGGGCTTCGTCTCGACGAGATCACCAACTCGGTCACCGGTTGCACTCCGGCCTCATTCGAGCCCTCCATCGACTACGTCGTTGTCAAGGTGCCCCGGTGGCCGTTCGACAAGTTCAAGGGAGCGGACCGTACCCTCACAACCGCCATGAAGAGCACCGGGGAAGTCATGGCAATCGGGCGGACGCTTGAAGAAGCGTTCATGAAGGCGAAGCGCTCGATCGATACCGACGTTCAGGTCCATACGAGCCCGAGCGAGATCCGGATGATACTCTCAAGGCCGACCGATGAGCGGTTCCACTGCCTCTTCGATGCTTTCCGCCAGAACTTCAGCGTTACCGAGATTGCAGAGCTCACTTCGATCGCCCCATTCTTCCTTGAAAAGATCAGGACCCTTGTCGACATGGAACGAACGCTTGCCGGTTCGTGCACCCCGGAGGATATCAACAAGGCACGGGGGTACGGGTTTACGAATGCGGAGATTGCCAAGCTGACCGGAAAGACGTTTGAAGAGATCGAATCGGTGACAAGGAGCCCGTCCTACAAGATGGTGGATACCTGCGCTGCGGAGTTTCCTGCAAAGACCCCGTACTTCTACTCGACCTATGAACCGGAGTGCGAGATTATTCCGACCGACCGGCAGAAAGTGCTCATCCTCGGTTCTGGCCCGATCCGTATCGGGCAGGGTATCGAATTCGATTATTGCACGGTGCACGCGGTAAAAGCCCTGCGCGAGGAGGGAATTGAGGTCCATATCGTCAACAATAATCCCGAGACAGTATCGACGGATTTCGATACCTCGGATCGGCTCTTCTTCGAACCGATGCAGCTTGAAGATGTCATGAACATCTTAAAGAAGGACCACTATCATGGCGTCATGGTCCAGTTCGGCGGGCAGAACGCCGTCAATCTTGCCGTTCCCATCGAGAACGAGATCAAACGTCTCGGCCTGAAGACACGGATTCTCGGGACAACTCCCGATGCCATGGATATTGCGGAGGACCGGGACCGGTTCAGCGTTTTGTTAACCCGGCTGCATATCCCAAGCCCGAAGAACACCTCGGCATATTCCGAAACTGAAGCACGGGCAAAAGCAGAAGCAATCGGTTTCCCGGTTCTTGTGAGGCCATCCTATGTCCTGGGCGGCCGGGCCATGGAGATAGTCCACGATGAGCGCGAACTCGAGACCTACATGCAGGAAGCTGTCCGTGTCAGCAGGCACCACCCGGTCCTGATAGATTCCTATCTCCAGAACGCCATCGAACTCGATGTCGATGCGGTATGCGACGGGGAGGATGTGCTGATAGGTGGGATCATGGAACATATCGAACAGGCGGGCATCCATTCCGGGGATTCTGCATGCGTCATCCCGACCCAGTCCCTCTCACAAAAAGTCCTGAACGATGTCCGGGATTATACCCGGAGACTTGCACTCGGCCTTGGTGTTATCGGCCTTGTCAATTTCCAGCTGGCGGTAAAGGATGACGTTGTCTACGTCCTTGAGGCAAATCCCCGGGCAAGCCGCACGGTCCCGTTCGTCAGTAAGGCAACCGGCATCCCCATCGCAAAGATAGCGGCAAAAGTCATGGTCGGGAAAAATCTGCGCGATCTTAAGTATACGGAGCGGGAGATCCGGCATGTTGCGGTCAAGGAGGTCCTGCTCCCCTTTAACAAGCTCTCCGGCGTAGATACAATGCTTGGGCCGGAGATGAAGAGCACCGGCGAGGTAATGGGGATCGACTACGATTTCGGCCTTGCATTCTATAAAGCCTGTATATCGGCTGATAACGAACTCCCGATCAAGGGGAACATCTTCATCTCGGTGAACATGGAACAGAAAGACGATGTGATCCCGATCGCACGGCAGCTTCGGGACCTCGGCCTTGTCCTGTACGGTACGGAAGGAACCGTTGAATACCTCGAATCGGCCGGTATCGAGGCTCACCTTGTACGCAAGGTCCAGGAAGGTTCCCCAAACGTTCTCGACATGCTGCGGCACGGGGAGATCCGGCTCATCATCAACACCCCCCAGGACCGGCAGTCGCGGCAGGACCATTACCAGATCATGCGGGCAGCCGTCGATTACCAGATCCCCTATATCACGACATTACAGGCGGCACGGGCTGCAGCGCTTGCCATCGATGCTATTAAGCGCGAGAAGATAACCCTTGAGCCGATAGGTCATTACATCAATGTATAACTGCGCAAATCCAATATTTTTTTTATTAAATTTTATTTAACAGCCAGACGCTTTCCGGATCAGGATAATTGAATATGCTTAAATACCGAGATAACAAAAAAGGAATGCATGAAGAAACTGATTGTTATCCTGATGATCCTGGTTGTCGGGATTTTTGCTTGCGGATGTACCTCCCAGCCGGCTGCACCGGCAACAACTACTGTCCAGACAACTGCAACCCCCACCGCAGTTCCAACCGTCGTAAATACAACGGTTCCGACAACCGTACCGACTGTTGTAAACACAACTGCGGTACCTACGGCAAACGTCACGGCAAATATCACAACCGCGACCCCGACCCCGACTCCGCTCCCTGATGTGAAAGTCGAGATCCTGAATTCCTGGGCATTCAAACCTTCCACGATTACCGTCCCGGCCGGGACAAAAGTCATCTGGACCAAAAAATCAGTAGATGACTACATCTACCAGATCATTATCAAGGGAACTGTAGGCAGCGTTGCGACTTCACCTGTGATCTCGACCGCCAACCCAACCTGGAGTTACACCTTTAGCAAGGCCGGGACCTACACCATTGATGATACTAACCACCCCTCGTTCCAGGATGGCAAAGTTATTGTAACCTGAACCAGTCAACAACCGATAAATTCACTTATTTTTAATCGCAATTATTACAACCACGAAGTTCTGACGTTGTTTTTGCTTTTTACAGTACTGGAGAATGTGTTATGGGTAAGGGAACAATCGTTCTGGCATATTCCGGCGGTCTTGATACCTCCATCTGTATCCCGCTCTTGAAGGAACGGTACGACTATGACCGGGTGATCACCGTTGCCGTTCATGTGGGGCAGCGCGATGAGGAGATCCGGGTGGCAACGGAGAAAGGAAAAAAACTTGCCGACAAGCACTATACCATTGACGCTAGGGAGAAGTTTGTAAAGGGACATATCTTCCCTGCGATTAAAGCAAACGGGTCCTACGAGGGCTACCCGATGGGAACCTCCCTTGCACGCCCGCTGATTGCGCAGGAAGTCGTGAATGTTGCACGAAAAGAGGGTGCTTTGGCAATTGCCCATGGCTGCACCGGCAAGGGCAACGACCAGCTCCGGTTCGATTTCATTATCCGGGGAGCGGGTTTTGAGGTTGTCGCGCCAATCCGCGAGCTGAACCTTACACGGGACTGGGAGATCGGATATGCCCGCGAGCATAAGATTCCAGTCCCGGTGAAGAAGGGGAAGCCATGGAGCATGGACGAGAACTGCTGGAGCCGGAGTATCGAAGGCGGCAGGCTTGAAGATCCGGCGTATCACCCTCCGGAGGAGATCTACCTGTGGACAGTCTCCCCGGAAAAAGCCCCGACCAAACCTAAAGCGATCACAATCGGATTTGAGAAAGGTGTCCCCGTCTCACTCTCCGGGAAAAAGATGCAAGGATACGACCTGATCCAGGCTCTCAATGTGCTTGCAGGAAAGCATGGCATCGGCAGGAACGATATGATCGAAGACCGGATCCTTGGCCTCAAGGCACGGGAAAATTACGAGCACCCGGCGGCAACAGTCCTTCTTGCCGCCCACCGGGATCTCGAATCCCTCGTTCTGAGCCGTGAAGAACTCGCATTCAAGCGGATGGTCGATGACAAGTGGTCGGAACTGGCTTACATGGGGCTTGTCAGGGAACCCCTCTATGCTGCGCTGAACGCATTTATCGACACAACCCAGGAACGGGTCACCGGATCCGTTGACCTTGAACTCTACAAAGGCAGTGTCCGGATCCTTGGAAGAAGTTCTGACCTTGCACTATATTCAGACGATCTTGTTTCGTTTGACAGCGCATCCATCGACCAGTGCCATGCGATCGGAGTCTCCCATTACTACGGGATCCAGGCCCGGCTCCTCCAGCAGAAGAAAGTGTGGAAAAAATAGAGTTATTCAAAAATTATACTATTTTCTTTCCGGCTGACGGGCCGGGCATGCACTCGAAGATCTCGGTGATCTTCATTACAAGCAGGGATTTTGCCGGAAGCCCGGGTTTTTTCTCGTGCACCATCTTCTTCATCTTCTCATAGTCGCTACCGGTAGTCTTTACCTCGATGGTGCCCTTGACCTGGCAGCATCTCTTTATATCAGAATCATAGAGAAAAATCGACGCATGCGGGTTCTCTTTCACGTTTGCAAGGGACTTGTTCATAAAGTTATCAGCAATCCAGATCGTATCGTCGCTCGCAAGTACGACAAAGGCGATGGGAACCACATTGGGGATTCCTTTCTTTGAGGCTGTTGCTACAGGAAAGACTTTCACTTTGGCGAACAGTTCCTTCATCTCACCGGTTAGCTTGACCATATGATTCACCACGTACAACGGACAAATGTCTGCCGTCACCTTTTGATAGTATGTTACAGGTTTTATCTTTTGCGTTTAAATGAAGCGGGAGCTGGTTCAGACATCCCGGTAATTTTTTTACGTCAGAAAACCGGGTAAGATATTTCCGGAGTTCTCAGCAAAACGGGATATCTCCTTGCATTACAGAACATTTTTTCAGATGATTCCGTCTTATGATGCCTTTCCATGAGAACCGGGTATTGGCCCGGATTCCGTCGGAATTAAATAGAAACTTATAACAGGGTTTAAAGGAAAAATGGGACTGTTATGTGTGCGGGTTTTTTAAACCGTTTTATTAAGCAAAAACCCCATATTGTGGAAAGCCCCCCGCCGCCGTCACTTGTCCATGGCCCCGGCATGCAGATCCCCGAGTACAAGAACAAACCGTACTTCATTGTCGCTTCTGTCGAGATGGGCAATACGACGACCAAGTGCATCTTGACCGGCGTGAGCCTTGAGACGGGGATGTCGTACGTCATCAACAAGACGGTGAGCATGTCCCGGGATATCCGGCCGCCCCGGCCCGGCGAGACAATCTTCGGTGCGACACTGGACGGCACGGAGCTGACCCGTGAAGCAGTTACCGAGCTCGTGCGGGATACCCTGCTGAAATGCCACAGGGATTCCCACCTTGATATTCTCAAGGAACTCGACTTTGTTGTCCGCAGCACCGGTGTCGTTGCGGAGATGGAGTCCCCGGACCAGGTCGGGGATTTTGTCATCTCACTTGCAAACGGCTGCCTCATTGCCGGAGTCCCGCCCCGGAAGATGACCCCACCGATGTCCAAGGAGAACCAGCCGGAGAAACTCCAGCCGTTCTCATTTGCCGACAAGGTTGTCTTTGTAGGCGCAGTTGCCGGGGTCATCCCCCCCGTCGGATCCACCGGCGTCGAGATGGTTGCAAACGAGATGGAAGGAGAACTTGCGATGGCCGGCATCAAGGAAGGGGCCAAATGGACACCGGTCGATTTCCGCAATCCCTGCGTTTCCATTGATTTCGGCACAACGCTTGACGGCAGGATCACGAGCGACGTTGCCAAAGACGCGCCCAATCCCTTTGCAAAGACGATCGGAAATTTCTGCGGTCTTGCCGGTGCAATACCGGATGCTATCGTACGGGGCACCGGCCTTGTCCATGAACGGACAGGAACCGCACTCGATATCTTCGGGGAGAGAAGCGTGACCGGGGGGCTTTTCTCGGGCGGGAGCCGGAAGGTTGTCGACGATCTCGTCAGGCATTGTCACGAGCATATCGATATCCGGATTGTTCCCCCGGAACGGAACCGTTTCGGCAGGGTACCGGTCAATGCAAAGCTCGCAATGGAATCCGGCATTGCCATGATTGGGTGCGACTGCGGGGTCAACAGCAGCGAACTCGACGAACTGGTCGCGATTGGAGCGGAAATCCATAAAAATTATTCCATGGCAACGCTCAATGAAGTCGTCGACCGGGTCTGTGCACAGATGGCCTTGCGCCTGGTTGACGTCGCCGTTTCCAGGAACCTCGTCCCGAAGAATTCCTCGATCGGGTTCACCGGAAGGGCTGCAATTTCAGGACGGAAACCGGAGTACATCCTTGAAGGGATTACCGCCCGGAACCTTTTTGACGACCCTGTCGATCATCTCGTTTTCGTTGACGACGGGCTTGCACGGGGTGCCGCTCTCATGGGACGGTGCATGAACTCGCTCGGGAAACCCAAAAATCCCATTGGCGGCGTCCGGGGAGGCCCGTGTATCATGAGCCGCAGGATTAAAATCGGAAAATAATCAGGAGTCTCTGGTATGGCAGATGAACCGTTATTCGATGTCCTTGTTCCCCCGGGCACACCCCGGTCGATCATCAAGGAAGTTATCGGAAAATTCGATGTCGAACTTGTCGAGCGCAAGGAGCGCATGATGTTTGCCAACATGGAAGGTGACGAACGCGAACTTCTTGCATTCCGCGGCAAACGGGAGATTGTCGAGCAGGTCGAGAAATATATTATCCAGCGCCTGAAGGATTTTATTGAAAAATAGGAAAAATTGCGTTTTTCAGGGAATTTCCAAAATTTATTCTTGTAACAACAGTTTGAGCAGCAGGGCCTTCTGAGCATGCAGCCGGTTCTCCGCCTCATCCCAGACAAGGCTCTGTTTTCCGTCGATTACGCCCTCGCTGATCTCTTCACCCCGGTGTGCCGGGAGGCAATGGAGCACACGGGCGTCTGGATCGGCACATGCAAGCAGGTCTTCATCGACAGTATATCCCGTGAAACCGGCCAGCCGTTCATCCCGTTCCTCCTCATCTCCCATCGAGATCCAGGTGTCGGTTACAATGACATGGGCATCTTTCACGGCCTCTTTCGGGTCGGTGGTAAGACAGATCCGGCCGCCTAAAGATTGCGCCCTGCTGATCACCGCCCGCATCGGGGCATACTTCGCCGGGCTTGCAACTGCGATCTCCATGCCGGTCAGGACCGAGGAAAGTATCAGCGAGTTACAGACGTTATTCCCGTCCCCAATCCAGGCAACCCTGAGATCCTTAAGAGACCCGAAATGTTCCCGGATCGTCATAATATCCGCGAGCAGCTGGCAGGGATGTTCAAGGTCGGAGAGACCGTTGATCACCGGGATTGTCGCGTACCGTGCGAATTCCTCGATGGTGCTGTGATGGTACGCCCGGACCATGACCGCCGAGACATACCGGGAAGCAACCCGTGCCGTATCCCTGATTTCCTCGCCCCTGCCAACCTGGAGATCCCGTGTCGAGAGAAAAAGGGCATGACCGCCGAAATCGTTCATCCCGACTTCAAACGAGATATGGGTACGGGTCGAGGATTTCTCAAAGATCATGGCAAGCGTTTTTCCCCGGAGAACTTCGTGGGGTATGCCATCGGCACGCAGCTTCTTTAACCGGACTGCTTCGGTAAGAAGCCCTTCCAGTTCATCGGCGGTAATATCCAGTATGGAGAGAAAATCCTTCTTCATCGAAGCGCCCTCATGTGTCCGCACCGTTTTTCAAGCAACGCATCCGTCCCGATATCCCTGCGGTGGCGGACCTTCCCGGTTACGGATGACACTGCCTCTTCCGCGGCAGTCTCCGCGTCGTTCAGCGTCCGCCCCACCCCGACGAATGCAAGGGTGCGGGAGGTCAGCGTAAACAGGTTTCCCGTCCCGCGCTCTTCAACGTTCGCGTAATAGAGTTTTGCTGATCCGGGAACCGTCGTGATCGTGACCGGGTCGCCGGGATGGGGATTGTCCGGGTACCCTTCGGGAACAACGTATTTGCAGACCGTCGCGGCCGGAGAGAAGGTTACGGTCACCGATCGCAGGTCCCCTTCGGAAACTGCCTCAACGACGGAGGAGAAGTCCGATTTTAAGAGGGTGAGGACATTCATGGCTTCCGGATCCCCGAAACGCGCATTGAATTCAATCACCTTGGGACCTTCCGCGGTATTCATGAACTGCCCGTAGAGGATTCCTTTGTAGGGGTGACCTCCCTTAGCCATCACGTCAACGACCGACCTCATGATCGCGAGAGCTTTTGTATAATCCCGATCGTTCACGAACGGGAGTTTGTGATCGGGCATCGTGTACGATCCCATGCCGCCGGTGTTCGGCCCGGTATCCCCATCGTAGGCCCGCTTGTGGTCCTGGACAAGCGGCATGGGGACAAGATTTTTGCCGTCGACAAATGCCTGCAGGGTGAACTCTTCCCCGATCAGGCGCTCTTCGAGCACGACGTGGCCGCCCAGCTGCCGGATATACTCTGCAGCCCCGGCGCGATCCACCTGTTCGCCCATGATCCGGACACCTTTTCCGCCGGTAAGCCCAATCGGCTTGATTGCGAGATCGCCGTCATTGCCGTCAAGGAATGCCAGCGCCTCGTCAACCGTGTGGCAGACCCGGTATGCCGGGCAGCCGGCGATGTCGTGCCGGGCCATCATCTCCCGGCAGAATCCCTTGTCAGTCTCAAGACGTGCCGCTGCACGCGAAGGGCCGACACAGGCGATCCCGGCGTTTTCCAAAGTATCGACGATGCCCGCTTCGAGCGGCGCCTCCGGCCCTATCACCGCATATTCCGTGCAGGTGCCAACAGCAAAATCAAGTACCTTTTGTACCTCGGTTTCCTTGCAGATGAGCGTCTTTTCCGCAAGCCGGAAGATGCCAGGGTTCTGTTTTGCCATCACCGAGAAAATTTTTACATTCCCGGTACGGGAGAGTGCATCAGCAATTGCATGCTCGCGCCCGCCCCCGCCGACAAGAAGCACCTTCATGACCATAATTAGGAGTCCCGTCTAAAAATGTCTTACCCCTGCCGGAGTTCGCTGACCCGGACAAGGGGGATGAGACGGACATCGTGGCGATCCAGCATCTCCGCTGCGCCCTGTTCACGGTCGACAACAGTTATGACCCGGTCGATAAACGCCCCTGATGACCGCAGGACATCAACGCCGTAGAGCGCGGATCCGCCGGATGTTGTGACGTCTTCAATAAGCAGCACCGACTTTCCCTTCACATCCCCAATCACGGGATTTTTTTTACCATGATCTTTTTCTGCGCTGCGTACGATGGCAAACGGTTTCCTGCTTTCGAGAGAGACTGCAACGGCCAGGGGAACGCCGCCGACTGCAACCCCGGCAATGATGTCAAACGGGTACTGTTCTGCAACCGTCCTTGCGATGAGCGAAAGCAGATCCGGCTGCGTTACGGCGGATTTGATATCCACATAGTAGTCGCTCTTTGCACCCGATGCAAGGATAAAAGATCCGAATTCAATCGCATGGCGTGCAACCAGTTCCTGTGCGAGAATGTTCACCATGGTACGTCTTTCACCCCTATGGAATATCCGATGATGTTGGCGAGGCGGTGGAGGATGGGAGTCAGGACAAGGATCGTAATGAAGATCACGGGCGTGATGTTGGCAAAGAACCATGCCGGGCTGATGATGAGCAGGAGTACGAGAGATCCCGCAACAAGATCGTATTGATCGGCAAGAAACCAGTTCTCACCCCGTTCCTTTCCAAGGCGGCGCTTAAAAAAACTCTTGGCCATATCCCCGAGCAGGGCCCCGACCGAGAGTGCAATGACCGAAGCAGCCGTCTGGGCCGGAAGCCAGGTCAGCTGGTAAGCGGCAGAGCAGTGCATCTCGACAAGCCCGATAATGAGACCGGCAAGGATACCGATACAAAGGCCGCGGTATGTCTTGCCATCGCCAAGGATGCGTTTTCCGTCCCCCATCTTCCGTCCGAGATCAACAGGTGTCCCCCCGCCAGAGAGCGCTGCAACAGGGTTGGGAAGATAGGCAGGCAACATGATCCAGATTGTCGAAAGCAATGGTATTATGAATGCCTCAATACTAATAATCTAGCACTCCAATACCTCTAATAAACAGCAGATACCAACATTAAGGTTACTCCTTTGGGATTCCTGTCAACTCCGGGAGGACATGGATGCTGATTAAAAAAACAAAAAGTCTCTGCCCCACCTGCAACGCAGTCATTCCCGCCAGTATCGTTGAAGAAGACGGGAAGATTTGGATCAAACGCACATGTCCCGATCACGGGAAATTCAGGCACATTTACTGGTCAGACCCTGAGATGTACCACCGGTTCGACCGGTATGCGGCAATCGGGAACGGTGTTGAAAATCCCCAGCACCCGGTACCGGAAGATGTCTGCCCGACTGCTTGCGGCTTGTGCAACAACCATCATTCCCAGACCCTGCTTGCAAATATCGATTTAACCAACCGCTGCAACCTTGACTGCGACTTCTGTTTTGCCAACGCGAGGGCGTGCGGGTACATCTACGAACCCTCGTTCGATGAAGTCCTCGCAATGTTGAAACTGCTGCGATCCGAAAAACCCATCCCGACGCCGGCAGTCCAGTTTTCCGGGGGGGAACCGACACTCCGGGAAGATCTCATCGAGATCATCAGAAAGGCAAAAGCAATGGGATTTCCCCAGGTCCAGATCGCGACAAACGGCGTGAGGATCGCAAAAGAACTGGATTTTGCAAAGGCCTTAAAGGAATCCGGTCTCAGCACGGTCTACCTGCATTTTGACGGGATATCCGATGCGACGAATCCGTTTCTCAAACGTCACCGGAAAGCGATCGAGAACTTAAAGACGGTCGGGCTTGGCTGCGTGCTGGTTCCAACAGTAATCCGCGGGAGGAACGATCACGAGCTCGGGGATATCCTCCGGTTTGCTGCGGAGAACATCTCCGTTGTCCGCGGCGTCAACTTCCAGCCGGTCTCGTTCACCGGTGCGGCATCGGACGACGATATTAAAAAATCACGGATTACCATCCCCGATCTCCTTGACCGGATTGAGAGCCAGACGGACGGTATCATCAAGAAGAATGATTTTTACCCGGTCCCCTGCGTCCTCCCGTTCTCGGATCTTGTGGAAGCGTATACCGGAAAGCCGCAGGTCCGGTTCACGGCGCACCAGCACTGCGGGGCTGCGACCTATGTATTTGTCACAAAGGACGGGATTACGCCGGTCAACCGTATGGTGGATGTTGACAGCCTGTTCAATTCCATCGAAGAGATGGCAGAGAGCTTAAAGAAAGGCGGGACCATCAACAAGTACAAGGCACTCATCGACGGTGTCAGGAACCTGCACGAATCGTTCCGGCAGGGTGAGCAGAGCAATACCACGGAATTCTGGAAACTGATAGGAAAAACCCTGGTCGGCCAGAATTTTGACGCCCTGCGGGAATTCCACTGGAATGCCCTGTTTATCGGCACCATGCATTTCATGGACCGGTACAACTACGATATCGACCGGGTCCAGCGCTGTTGTATCCATTATGCCACCCCGGACGGGCGGCTCATCCCGTTCTGCACTTACAACAGCGGCCCCGTGTACCGCGAACAGGTATGGAAAAAGTTTGCAAAACCACTGCCTGAAAAGTAACCGGCCCGGATTTAGCGCCGGAAAAACCGGGACCGGATTTATCAATTTTGTTGCTCTGTGGAATACAGACGAACCGATGTTCATACAAACAAAATGAAAACCAGGGGTTTTTGTTATGGCAAATCTTTGATCTCACTTGAGCAGGAGAAATTCGGGTTGGAATGGCTTCCTGCAGACATCTCAATGGGAGTTGCTGCAATGGCGGGGGCATTATACGTCGAAAATATCCTGAGGGATCTCCTACCAGTCATGCTTTTAACATGACTGCTGCTTCCGAGAATGTCCGGAAAATAATGATTTCTCCGGAGCCGATTCTGATAATCCAGACGCCGTTACCGGAAATCCTGTCGATGATGATAGCCTGGTTGCCTACTGGGAATTACCGGCTGTATGGTGAATTGTGTATGCAGCATTGATAAACGACCCATAAAAAATTTTACAAATAAATAAAATTTTCATATCTGGTATTACGCAATTAAAAAATTATATTAACTAATGCGACATATACTCAGTGAGGATGACCCTGCAACAAGGCTGTCTCCTCGATGCAGCAGCAACATTATCGCCCGGGTGCCTGCGTTGTGCACCCCTGATGGGGCCGTTGGGGAATGGTCCCATAGTTTGTACGGTGAATCGCCATGAAAGCAATCCTGTATGATGGAAGCCGGAGAGTACCGGTCGATACGACCCGTGACATCTGCCTGCTGTCAGGCCCGCATACCTCTCCACGATCCGGCACTGTTCAGGTCTATCGGAAAGACCTCTACCTGCACCGGATCCGCAATACCGGAAGACAGTTCTATCTTCACCTGCGCCATGCGGGAAAGACCGGGAAGGACAAGGTAGTCCCGGTCTCCCCGGTGATGGCGGAACGGTATCTCCTTTCGAGGGGAATTACCTGCAACGAGTTTCCTTCCGGCGAGCCGGTCTCCCGCCTCTACAACTGGGGATACGGTATTGCCGAAGAATTCTGACTTTTTTCCTGCGATGGCATCGCCGTTTCAGCCGTTCCGTTTATCGTAGGATCGGTCCCGGCGGCTAAAACGTATCCACGCGGATGGAATTCCCGCTCTCCCGGCAGTAATCATCCCCCGGGTCACGACACGACCCGCCATGCTGCCGGTCGTGATGAGGAGGGAGTCATGCCCGCGCAAGGCATGCAGGATGCATTAGTTCATGGTCCCGATCGCGATACCGGGCTGTTCCGTAACCCCTGCGGATACCGGGACACCGGATCCCTCGTCGATATTGAAGACCGGGATCGTCCCGGGTTTTATCGATTGCCGATCACGCGGCACGCGATCGTCTGGGAACCCGGATCCCGGCAATCCCCTTTGTATGGGAGCGCCGGACACTGTTCCTGCCCGCCGGTAAATCCTCTTGTTCCCGGAAGCAGAATCCGATCATCCGGGCGGCAAGGAAGAGGATCTCGACTTCGCCACCGGACCAGTCCCGTTCGTTCTTTTTGTCTACGAACCCGACGAACCCCCGGCAGGCATCGCCGATCCGGATGGGGACGATTGCAAGGGATACGATCCCGTGATCCTTCAGCCATCCCTGTTCCTCCGGTAACAACCCGGCCACATTCCCGAAGATCGCGTTTCCGGAGAGGAGGTCCGCTTCGAACCGTGAATACCCGTACTCGCGGAAGGGGATGTCCCGGCATGCGTTCGTGCCTGTACCCGGGTGTGTGCCGTCGGGATATGACTCGTACTCCAGGTTCATGACCGGCCGGGCGGGATCCGACCGGTCGAACGAGTACACAAAGACCCTGCTGACGCCGGTTGCACTGCCAAGCGTGCTGATGAGAGAACGGATGGTATCCTCCGGGGAAGACCGGTCCAGGAAACACCGGGCCGATTCCGCGACCGTCGCAAGCATCCGGTTCTTTCTCGCAAGGTTGCGCTCCAGCATAACGATATGCGTAATATCCCGGATAACCCCTTCGACGCCGAGCACTCTGCCCCGTGCATCGGTAAGATACTGGTTGCTGATCGTGACAAACACGGGATCCCCATTCTTCTTCTTCAGGCAGGCACGGTACCGGCTTACCCTGCCGCTCTTTTTCAGTTCCGTAAGAAGCGTCGCGTGGTCAGCAGGATCGGCATAAATGGAATGGAGGTCCTTTCCGACGAGTTCTCCGGGTCCGTACCCCAGCCGGGCTTCAAACGACGGGGTGATCATGATGACTATCCCGTCGGGATCCGTCCGGACGTACCCGTCCTGCATCCGCTCGATGATGGACCGGTATACGTTCTCGCGTTTTTCCATGGCATCTTCCATTTCGAGGATGTTCGTGATATCGATCAGCGATGCAACGGTCTTTCTGGTGTCGGGGATTACTGCAATGGTACTGATCACCCGTACCGGTTTACGGTCTTTCCGAACAACGGTGAACTGATATCGTACCGGGGCAAACGAGGTGTTGATCCTCCGGAGCATGTGGTAATCCTGCATCGTCGGAAGATCGGAGGGGTCGATAAATTCTCTCCATTTCTTACCGGTGATTTCCCTCACCGGAATTCCGACAAGGTCCGCAACCGCAGGATTTGCATAGGATATCACCTCGTCCTGCTCGGCGATGATGGTGGCAGAACCGGAGTTGTCGATGATCGTACGCCAGAGATCTTCCGCCTGACGGAGATCCGTGACATCCCTGCCGACAGACTGGTAACCCGTAAGTTTTCCCTGCTCATTGAAGAGCGCTGTATCCGTCCACTGGTGCCAGCGGATAGTTCCGTCTGGCAGGAGGATACGGTGCAGGATCGTGCCAGAGGGATGTTCCTGTGTAAGTGCAGCAAAATGATCCTTTACCGCCCGGATATCTTTTACATAGATTACCGGGTGAAACTTCGATCCGACGCAGGTCTTCCTGTCCAGGCTGAAATATCTTAAATATGCTTCATTGGCAAAAACGACCCTGCCGTCCGGTGTAAATTGTGTGATGAATTCCGTCTGGCTCTCGACCACCTGTCGGTACCGCAGTTCGCTTTTTGCAAGGTCGAGTTCCGCACGCCGTTTCTGGACCGCAAATTTCACGCGGTGGGCGAGTTCGGCAAACTGGGCCGTAGGTTCCCCGCCTTTCTGGATGTACGAAGTAACTCCGTAATTCAGTGCCGAGATGACAACCTCCTCCCGTCCCCGGCCGGTGAAGATGATGAACGGGAGATCCGGGTAGTTCTTCCTGACGCTTTGGAGGAGGTCAAGCCCGTTGATCCCCGGCATCTGGTAATCCGAGACGATCACGTCATACGTTCTCTCATTCAGGATGCACAGCACGTTTGCAGGATCATTTTCCGTATCCACCCGGAGGAGCCGATCCTGTTCCAGGAAAAGTTTTCCGATCTCGAGAAGCGAGGGTTCGTCATCAACATAGAGTACATGTATCTTCTTTTCCATCGTAACGAACCCGGGGATATTTCCCGTTTAATCATTCATAGTATATTGCCTTTCTGTTATTTTTATCCGGGAATTGCCAGTAACCGGTTCCCGAAACGGCAAAACCTGCCCGTAACGGTCTCTGTTTCCAACCATGCCGGAAATGTCGTTTTTTCAGGGGATGTACAATCCCCCGATCGGGGACCGGAACGATGGGTCCGGCTGCCTGCGTGCCGGAAAGTTGGCATGATACCAAAACTTCATGTCCTCTCCCGTTTCATACCATCCGGCATGGATGAAAATGACGGGAGCTGCCTTTCCGCACGGAAGGTGGACTACCTGAAGTTTATCTACGAACATGACGGTCTTACCAAGACCGGCGATCTTGCGGCCCGGTTCGGTGTCGATCCCTCGACGGTCTCAAAGACCATCCGGGAGATGGCGGGGGACGGGCTCCTCTCCTGCGCCCCCTACGAGCGGATCCGGCTCTCGCCGTCCGGAAAACAACAAGCGGAATTTCTCATAAAAAGGCACCGTATCTTAAGCCTGATGCTCACGCACTACGGGTTCTCCCAGGACCAGGCGTGCGCCGAGGTATGCCGGTTCGAGAGCTATGTCAGCCGGTCGGCGGTCGACCGGATCTGCCGGACCATGGGCCACCCCCAGGCTGCCGGCTGCGGGGTAATCACCCATGACGACGGTTGCATGACGACGGACTCAGTGGATCAGGGCGATTCCCGGCCCGGTGCAGGTGGGAGCAGGAGGCGGGAATGAGTTCGAAAGAGCCGTTCCGGCACATCCCGGATCTTGAACTGATCACGCATCTTGCCGAGAACAACCGCTCGGTATTCTCCGACGTGAGCCCGTGGAGCAAGCTGGCCGCGCTCATTCTCGTCGTGATTCTTGTTACCGTCGTCCGATCTTTTCCCGTGCTCGTGGTCCTGTACTGTGCGATCCTGTGCCTGTGCCTCATCGCGCGGCTCCCGGTCCGGAAGATTGTCCTCTGGTATGCGCTCCCGGTCCTCTTTGTCCTCTCCCTTGTCGGGATCATCGCGTGGGGGGAGCCCGGGACGCCGGTCTTTACCTTCACCGTTGCCGGGCTTTCCGCAACCCTGACCGATGCCGGGATCCTGCTCGTCGGTGTGCTCCTTGTAAAAGCCCTGATCGTCATTACCTTCTCGCTCTTCTTCCTCATGACCACACGGTACAACCACATCGCGGGAATCATCGACCGGGTCTTCCCGGATCCCCTCAACCAGATCTTCCTCCTTACCTACCGGTTCCTCTTCCTCACGATAGCAATGACCGGATCCCTCCTGAAAGCCGTCCGCTCCCGTGGCGGAGGGCTCGTCAGGAGCATCCGTGTCCAGGGCAGGATCTTTGCGCAGGTCTTTGCGTTAACCTTCATCCGCTCGCTGGACCGGGCGGAGCGCGTCCATGATGCGATGGCAGCGCGGGGGTACCGGGGCACTTATACCACCGGGCAGGCGATCCCCCGGCCGTCTCCTGCGGGAATGGCATTCATCATTCTTGCCACCCTTGGCACCATTACGATTGCCGCAATTGCCGTGTCCCTCCCGGGAGGAGTTATCCTATGACGGAACATACGGGTCCCTGCTGCTGCCCCCCGCCAAAGGGGGCCGCCGGCCGCGCCGAGCTCATCCACGTTGATTGCGCAAGCCATACCTATCCCGACGGGAGTGTCGGCATCCACCACATGTGTTTCCGGGTGCTGGAACGGGAGATCGTGGCGCTCTGTGGCAGGAACGGGTCGGGCAAATCAACGCTGATCGAGCATGTCAACGGCCTGCTCACGCCTTCCGAGGGAAAAATCGTTGTCAACGGCCACCTGATCGGCTCGGACAAGGCCGGCTGCCTCTGGAAAGACGTGGGCGTAGTCTTCCAGTGCTCCGACGACCAGCTCTTCGCGCCGACCGTGCTCGACGATGTCATGTTCGGGCCGCTCAACCTCGGGATGAATACGGAGGAGGCACGGGAAGCGGCGCTTGCCGCGCTTGCGGCGGTGGGTGCGGAGAAGCTGACCGCACGGCTGCCCGGGTACCTGAGCGGGGGGGAGAAACGGCTCGTCTCCATCGCAGGGATCCTTGCGATGCGCCCGAAGATCATCGCGCTCGACGAACCAACCTCCGATCTCGATCCGGCGCACAGCCGGGTTGTCGAAGGCCTGATCCGGAAACTCCGGGACGTGCATGGCATCAGCATCATTGTCGCAACCCATGACCTTGACCTTGCCGCCCGGCTTGCCGACAGGGTCTGCCTTGTTAAAGACGGGTCGATCTGCGCAGAGGGCTCGCCCGACGAGATCTTCTACAACGACGACCTGATAAAGGGTGCCGGGCTCCTTCATCCCGAGGTTGTCCGGATTTACCGGGCATATTGCGAACGCAACCATCTCCCCGCGGACAGAAGACCCCTCACGGTCGACCAGCTCCTCGACCTGCTGCCTGCCTGAACCCGTCCGGTTTTGTCCAGGGGTTCGTCCGGTGAATCGTGTGGTGGACCATCTGGTGGATCTCCGGATCTTGGGGTAATCCCAACTTTTTCTAAAGTTATATATTCCTTGTCCCCCTCATCATGATGCAGGAGGGTAACGTCTGGCACATATCCATCTTGAAGACGGCTCGTTTCCGCTGACGTGGGTGATTGTCTGGTGGATCCTGACCGTGCTTCTCATCGGCATCGCGCTCTATACGATCCGCCGGGAAGGAAAGTCCAAGGGCAGGGTGATCACCGTTGCCGCGTTCTGTACAGCGGCTGCATTCGCAATCTTCCAGATCAGCATTCCGGTCTTTGGCGGCGTCCACATGAACCTGACTCCCCTGATCGGCATCCTGACCGGCCCGTTCCTCGGGAGCCTTGTCGTGCTCATCCTCAACATCCTCTCGGCTGCCATCGGGCACGGGGGATTTTCGATGATCGGGGCAAACACGCTCGTCAATATTGCTGAGGTGACGGTTGCGTACCTCGTCTACCGTCTCGCAAAGAACCTCGTCACCGGAGGGTTTGCCCGGGCGGGAATCGCCGCGTTTGTCTCGCTCTTTGCCGGTAACTGCGTCATGATTGCAATCATCCTTATATCCGGCATCCAGGGCGTTTCCCAGAGCCCCGGGCAGGTCCTGTACGGGCTCTCTCTCCTTGCCGCAATCAACATGGGCGTTGCCATCGTCGAAGCGATCATCACCGGCTTTGTCGTCGGGTATCTTGAAAAAGTCCGCCCGGACCTGCTCGGGGAGGCCCCGGTTGTCAGGCGATAAGAAGATCGGCGGGTACGCAGTCTTCATCCTGCTTGTCCTCCTTGCCGCTGCAGCTGCCGCGTTTGCGTTCAGCAGTACGGGGACGATGGGGATCGAGGAACGGTTCGCAGGTGCAGTCGGGCTCCCCGGCGGGGCGGAGGGAAACGCGGACGGAAGCGGGGAGAGTGCGGGAGCGATCGCCAATACCTCCGGGCAGGAGATCGGGCCGGCCGGTCAGGAACCTGACGGAGGATTTTTTATTGAGGGAAGTCCGATCCTGTATCTCCTCGTTCTCCTCCTCCTTGCCGCGGGCTGCGTCATTGTGTACCGGAATTTCAGGATTTAACAACAGAGCCGCTGAACCGGGCTGCCAATTTTAAAAAATTCCCCTTATGAAAAGAGAGACAGAAATCCCGGCCGGAGGAGCGACCCGAGTGCGGCAAGCACCCGTGGCTGCAGCATCAGATTCCGGACAAGGGGTCCCGGCCGGTCCATGTCGCCGTACTGCAGGATGGTATCGATGATTGCGGGATCGTTGAGCGTCCGGACGAGCCGGGAGATATCGTCAGGAGAGAGCTGCCGGCGAAGCTGGAAAAACCTGTACCCGGCTTCCAGCACGACACCGAGATCGTTCTTCCAGAGTTCCTCATACCGGGCGAGTGCCGCGTCGTCAAACCGGTCGGTTTTGCAGCATTCGATCGCGGTTGCAGCGGCATGGCGGGCCGACCGGATTCCGGTATAGACCCCGCCTCCGGAGGTCGGTTTAGCAAACCCGGCCGCGTCGCCGCAGAAGAGGGTCCTGTGCCCGTAGGTCTTTGGCATGACACCGAGCGGGAGCGCACCGGTGACGAGGTGGACGGACGTATCCGTGAACCTGCCGGCAAAGGCAGAGAACCGTTCCTTTGCCACTTCAGCGGTACAGAGCCCGATCCGTGCCCTGCCTTTCCCGACGGGGATTGCATACCCGAAGAAGTCCGGTGCGGCGTCGGGATAGATCCCGACAAGATCCGCATCCATCGTATACGGGATGTCGGCCTGGATGCCGGCAAGGAAGGTCTTTGCCCGCTGCATGCCGAGCATCCGGGCGATCGTGCTCCGTGGACCGTCAGCGGCGATCAGGACCCTGAAGGAGAAATCGCGCGGCCCTTTAACGCCTTTCACCCGGAGGGTTGACCCGGAGATCCCGCAGACCGTTGTTTTCATACAGAAGCCGGCCCCCGCATCGGCCGCCGCCTCCGCCATCAGAAAGTCGAGCATCCCCCGGTCAACGACACAGGCTTTTTTGGCCGGCGCAGAGAAAGAGAGTGGCTCTCCTTCCGACGGAATTACACGGGCTCCTTTGATGGTGTTGAGGACCGGCCGGTCTGAGACCCGGCACTCCTCAAAGGCCGGAAGGGACAGGAGCCCGGCGCACTGGACAGGGTACCCGATCGTGCCGTGTTCCTCGATGACAAGCGTCCGCAGGCCTGCTTCTGCGCAGGCACGCGCCGCTGCCGTTCCCGCCGGTCCTGCGCCGGCAACGATCACGTCATACATTCAGGGCTCGGACTCCCGTCTGTATGGTCACTGTTTTTCCGGCGTAAGGCAGGCCGGCATCGCGTCGCGTAATATCGCCTGGCCGATCCAGAGCGCAAAAACACCGTAGACGACGGCAAAGATCCCGCAGATCGTGGGAAGGAAATTAACCCGGAGCGCCGGGAAATAATAGAACAGGACGGCGATAAGGGCGACGCTTGCGGCGGTGAGGCAGGCGACGATTACATAGAATTTCCGCTTGCTGCAGAGGTACCTGTCGAAGTCCCATGCGCCGGTAACAAGCGCCCAGCCGGCGATGACGATGGCAAAGACTACGGCAAAGATATTCGGGATGATGAACGTGAGGATGCCCAGAACGACAATCCCCCCTGAGACGAGGAACCAGAACAGGGTGTCGGTCAGCCGGGAGGTGACGGCAAACAGAAACGAGATGAATCCGGCGGCGATCAAAAGAATTCCGAAGAGCGTGAGAAATGCGCCCAGCGTGAAATCCGGGACGGTAATAAGGAGAAGTCCGAAGAGAATCCCGAGAAATCCTTTGAACAGGAACATGCCGCCACTATACATCACAGATCACTCATATGTTGTCGTACACCTTCCTAATAAATAGTATCTCCCGGCCATAAAGCCAGGTTTTGAAGGAATCCGGTCCGTTTCGTCATCTTTATTTCCCGGAACCTGCGATCTTCTCCTTCGTGTTTGGACGCTTCGGGGAAGAGATCCGGTATACGGACAGCGACGTCTCCATCTCCGCAACCGGATCCGGGGAACTCCGCCGGTATATCCGGGCATCCGGCGGGCAGCGGGTGGAGAAGATCCTTCCTGAAGGATTGGCGACCGTCATCATCAACCCGGTAGAGCCGGTCAACCTGCCGGAACCGGTGACCCGGTATCTCGAAATCTCGTTCCCTGCCGTCGTGCTGCCCGCAAAGGCCGTGCGGAGGATGTACCTCACCTTCCCCCTTGAGATCGGCGTTTTCCTTGAGACCGGAGGTGTAATCTCGGTCCTCGATCTCTTCTCCCTTGTCCCGGCAAAATATTCCCTCTACGGCTCACCGGGGGCAGGCGCGATCACCCGGTGGCACCAGAGCGGGATTACCAAAAACCCCCCGGTTGTCGACCGGTACCGGTACGGTATCCTTGACGTGACCATCACGAATACAACCCCGGGGATCGTGGAAGTCTCCCGGGCGGTCTTTGACAGCAACAGCATGCACCTCTGGTACGGGGAATCCGTGGTCATGACCGGTGCGATGGACATATATTCCCCGATGATTGCGCAGACAACCGTATCCGAGATGGCCCCTTCCGGTGACATGACCCGGTGCATCGAGCTGTACGCGGCACGGAGCATCCCGTCCGTGCACGGCAGGGGGCACCTCATGGAGTTTGGCGTGACATGATCCCCCTCAATGTCTCCGCCGTTTTCGGGTCCGATGCGGGAAGCCTCGTTACATCCCTCCAGTCCGACGAGAATATTGTCGGGAATGCAAGCCCCGTTGAAGTATTGACGTTCTGCGGCGCCATCCTCGTCGCGTATATTGCCGGGCTGTTTGCCGCGTATTACCTGAAACGGCGTTTCTCCCATAAGATCCGCAGGGACCATCTCGATTTCTGGATCCGGTTCCTGCGCGTGCTCCTGATCCTTGCTGCCGTCGCCGTCACGGTCCCGCAGCTCTTCGATGCCGGCTCTGTCGTCATTGCCGGGATCGTAATCGGTCTCATTGCCATCTTCGCGTTTGCAGGGCAGAAGGTTGTCACCAACCTTGTCGCAGGACTCTCCCTCATGTACGGGCGCCAGTTCTCGGCAGGCGATTTTGTCACCATCGGGAACGTAACGGGCACCGTGATCTCCCTGGATCTCTTCACCACCTGCATCCGGACAACCGAGGGGGTAACCGTCACCCTGCCCAACGATTCCGTGTACAACAACCCGATCAGCAATTACCATGCCGATGTTGCGCGCCGGTACGTGTACGATGTCGGTATCCGGTACCGGGACGACATCCCCCGCGCAATCGCGATCATCACCGGTATCCTTGACAGGCACACGTTTGTCCTGAAATCCCCGGCTCCCGAGGTCTTTGTCAGCGATCTCGGGCCAAGCAGCGTCAATATCCGGATCCGGGCCTGGGTCCCGTCGGTCTGGGCAAACACCCGGGACGATTCCGTCCTGAAAACCGCCCTCCTTCCGCAGGTGAAATGTGCGCTCGCGGAGGCGGGGATCGGGATCCCGTTCCCCCAGACAACAGTCTGGTTCGGGGACAAAACCGTGGACCCTGAGAGTTCCGGGACCCGGTGATCCGTTTTTATATAACCGCAGCGGGAACCCCGGTCATTTTCCGGCGATAAACCGGAGTCCTCCGGTGCTGTACGCGGCTCAGGTGTCAGGGCGCTGGTGCTGAACGTGATTCCTATACTATCCCGTATCCCGTTTTTTTAAAAACCAGGACGACTGTCGCCGGTGCAGTATGGTTGATTCAGAACGCCGGCATTCGTTTTTGTCAATCCCGTTCCCCGGCACTGCCAAAGAACCTGATGCCGGTCACCCTCTCGATCAGGGTGAGGATCCCAAAGAACAGGACCGCGTACAGGACAAATCCTGCGATAAACCCCGCGCCGCCGTTCAGCCCTGTCCGGGATATGAGAAATCTGGAGAGCGCATCGGCTGCGACGATTGCAGCCAGTATCCCGGTGAAAAAGAATGCCCACGAACGGATTTTTCCGGTGTCCATGATCCGGTTTTGCCGCCGGAATGGAAAAACCAGCGTTTTTTCCCCGTTCAGCAGAAGACCCCTCTGCCCCGAACGGGATACCCTCATGAATACCATGGGTCGCAGATCCCCGCCCGCCATCCCCCGCGACAAGCAAAAATATAAAACATTACGCATTAGTTTTTCATACAGAGGTACTCCCATGTTCCGTCTCTCTTCAAACTCCGGGGTGTTGAACCGATGATCGTTCTTGTCAGCGACAACGCGGAGATTGTTGCGAGGATCAGCACGCTGCTGAAACAGAAGGGGGATGTTTTCACGGTTGCTCCCGATGAACCGGAAGCCTTTGCCGTGATCCGGTCGGAGCGGGCAACCCTCCTCATTGTCGATACCTCTTCATCGGCATTCAACGGGTTTGCCTTGTGCGGGGAGATCAAAAGCGATCCTGATCTTGCCGGCCTTCCGGTGCTCTGCCTTACTGACCTTTCGGACCTCTCGTCAATTTTATCGGTGCTCGACTGCACCGCGGACGGGTTCCTGACTCCGCCGTTCACCCTTGCATCCCTGTCATCGGCGACCGGCGACCTGCTGGACCGGCAGGCAGAAGGAAAGGCGGAAGGAGCGGTCCGGACCCGGTTCCGGGTCAACCATGACGGGCGGGAGTTCTCGGTGGTGGCAGACAGGCGCCAGCTGCTGGAGTTCCTTCTCACTGCGTTCGAATCCGCAATCCGGATGCGGTCCGAGGTTGAACGGGTCCGGGATGAGTGCAGGATCGAGGTGAAGACCGCAAGCGGGCACCTGCGGGAACTCACCGATGAGCGCGACGCGACGGTAGCAGGCCTGCACCGGGAACTTGCGGAGCGCGACAGGGCAGTTGCGGATGCGGAAGCGGCTCTTGTGGCACAGGAGCAGTCCGAAACCCTGCTGAAGACCCGGTTTCTGAATGTCGCGCAGGAATTAAAGGACCTTGGGACGGTTCACGAGGAGACCCGGCGGTCCGATGAAGAGAAGGGCCGGAAGATCGTCGCCCTTGAATCCGACTTGGCAGCGGCTGCCGCAGCGTGGAATCAGGCAAAGCAGGATCTCACCGCCCGTGTCGACTCCCTGAACGGGCAGCTGAATGAAGTGACCCTCGAACGGGACGCTGCCCGTTCGAACGCCGCAGCCCTTGATGTGAAACTTGCGGAAACTGGGCGGCAGCTCGCATCGGCCCGGGACGGCATGGAACAGAACGCGCTTACAGTCCGTTCCCTCACCGGCGATCTTGAGACGATGACCCGCGAGCGGGATGCTGCCCGTTCGAACGCCGCAGCCCTTGATGGAAAACTTGCGGAAACTGGGCGGCAGCTGGCATCGACCCGGGACAATATGGAACAGAACGCACGTATGGTTCGTTCCTTACAAAGCGATCTTGAGAAGATGACCCGTGAGCGGGACGCCATGAACCGCCGTTCCGAAGACCTTGAGAAGACCCTTGCAGAGACCCTTACGGCGGCGCGTTCGAAGGAACAGGAGGTCCGGGCTGCCCTCGACAGCGTGACAAACGACCTGAATTCGATCCAGAACGCACTCGAACAGAACCTCCGGCAGCTGGAGAAGGAGCTCGCGCTGCGTAAGGGTCTCGAACAGGAGGTGGAGAGTCTCTCCCGCGAGCGCGATGCCCTGATCCATACCCGCGATACCCTCCAGGGGGAGTGCACCCGGCTGGAATCGGACCTCCGGGATACAGTATCCGAGTCAGGCGCCCGGGAAGCGGAGGTCAGGGAATCGCTTGGCAATGTGACAAACGACCTGAATTCGATCCAGAACGCGCTCGAACAGAACCTCCGGCAGCTGGAGAAGGAGCTCGCGCTGCGCAAGGATGTTGAGCAGGAGGTGGAACGCCTCACCCGGGAGCGGGATGCGGTGGTCCGGGACGCAGAGGATGCAAAGGCCGGCATTACGGATCTTGAAAAACTCCTTGCGGTTGAAAAGGATTCCCGGGCCCGGGCGGAGACCGGCGGTAATGCCCTCCGTGCGGAGCACGAGCAGCTGCAGGGCAGGCTTCGTGCACTCTCGCAGGATCTCGGGCAGGTACAGGAAGAGAACCGGGCACTCGCGTCCGCAAAGGATGCTGCAGAAGAGACAGGACGCCGGGCTCTCGGGGAAATTGCCGGGCTGAAGGAACAGGCCGAACACTTGAAAAAAGATCTTGCGGAAGAACGGGCGGCAACCGCGGGCGAACGGGAGAAGCATGCAAAGGCGGAAGCGCAAGGACAGGATCTTGCCCGGCGCTTTCAGGAGGCAGCAACGTCCCTTGAATCCGCATCCCGGGATATCGGTGTCCTGACTGCGGCGCTCCAGAAGGAGCGCGGAAAGGGGCAGGAGATCCAGGGCCGGCTGTTCATGGCAGAGCAGGAATGCGCGGATCAGACCCGGGCCCTTACCGCCCTGAAGGAGGAACTCAATGCGGTCCGGTCCGCCGCCCGTCCACCGGATCCTGTGCCGGAGATCCGGGCGGACCAGAAAGTGCCGCCTCCACCCCCGGTTCCGGAACCTGCGGCAGGGGAGTCCGGCCCCGCCGGAAAGGAGGGTATGGGTGAGCCACAGCCTGCGGCGGCAGAACGTCCTGTAAATCTTCCCGATAATTCCTCCGTGGGAGAACCGCAGCCCGTCCGGGCACCCGTGTCGTCGATCCAGACGATGCTTCCCCCGGCAGGATCCTCAATATCCCTGCCCGTTCCGGAAACGCCGCAACCCGCCATTCCTTCCGGAACAGTACCGGAACAACCGGTGCCCGAAAACGAAGAAGGGGCAAATAAGGAGATTGCGGTGCCGGAACCTGTATCGCCTGTCGTTGACCGGGTTCCGGAACCGTTTGCAATACCCCGCGCTGCACCGGCGGATCTTACCGTCAGCCGGGATCGCTTCATGGACATCATTAAGTGGGCTCATCATGCCGACACCCTCTCCCCGGAGGATCGTAAAAGCCTGATCGCGGATCTCATGCGGCTCTCGCGGCTCGTCCAGAAAGGGCGCCACCTCACCAACCGGCAGGAGCAGGAGATCCGGGCGGTCGTCGCACGGGCACGGTCGCTCGGGTACCGGTTCATATAATCCTGCACCGAAGGATTGCAATCCCTTGAGAACAGACCGGTTCCGATCTAAAAAAAAGGAAGTTTGTAATATCTGAAATTAACAGATCTGGATGAAAACCTTATACATGGTGGTTGGGCTTGGGCTTCCAGTTACTTTCAGCAGTATTTCGGCGTCGCTCATTGTGGTGGTGAATGAGTCTGGTAACTCGCTCTGGCCAGTATGTTCAGCTTCGCCACGATAAATCGGAAAATTCGAATCATATCGTAACCCCCCTGAAACCCGGTCCCGATAGTTGATATAGGAACAACGAGCACGTACCTATTTACAGGAATATCCGCCTCATGAAAACCCTCATTCTTGCCGGTGGAAGCGGAACCCGCCTCTTTCCCCTGAGCAGGGAGAAGTACCCGAAACAGTTCCTCCGACTATTTGATGGAAAGTCCCTCTTCCAGAAATGCCTCGCCCGCGCCCGGATCTTCTCCCGTGAGGACGAAATTTTTGTCATCGCGGGTGCCGGGCTGAAATACGTGATCCGGGACCAGGCGGAGGAGATTAACTGCCCCTGCCATTTCATCGAAGAACCGTTGCAGAAGAATACGCTTCCGGCAATCTATTACGGCTTAAAAACGATCGC